>OMSP01000010.1 GCA_900313775.1 uncultured Eubacteriales bacterium | reverse complement strand
TGTCGCCCGTTCCTGTTGTCACCTTTACTTCAAATATGACAGTGACCTTCTCATTCATCTCCCCGGAGAGCGTTTGTTTGACGAACTGTGTCTTGGTGATCTTGAGCACGCCGCCCATTTCCTCTACACCGACTTTGGCATTGATCTCAACTTCGCCCGTCCAGGGCTCTTCAGACAGCTCATTGCCGTAACCGATGGAATATTTGGCAAGTACATCTCCGCTTATCTTTCCTTTGATCTCACCCTTATCATCCAAATCAGTGCTCCCTTTATTGGGAACAGTGACCATCATCGGCGCGAACTGATAGAGCTGGCTGTCGCCTTCTACTGCTGTCGACAGATCTTTGGCCTCCGTATCCTCTGTGATCTTATAGTCCGGGAGATCACCGTGGGCAATGACCAGATAAATACCGCCTTTATTTCCGAGATCGACCGCCTTGCCGAGTTCTCCTGTCTTGTCAGGATTCGTTTCTGCTGCCTGCTGGGAACTCTTATATTCCGGCACATCAGCCAGAACGATCTTTGCTGCTCCCTGCGCAAGAGCAAGAATATCAGCTGCTTTGATGGGCGTTTCCCCGCTGACAGCCTTCTCTTCTGCTTTTTCCCAGGCGTCTCCGATGGTCTTGAACCCCTCTTTCCATGTCACGTCAAGCACATCCGAATCTCCTCTGGGTGTTGCAGTGGCGATCCTGTAGAAGTCGAGAGTGACATCAGCTTCATTCAGAGACTGATACTGCGTCCCTTCCGGCGCATTGACAGTCACTTTAAAGCCCTTGTCAAAGACATCCGCCAGCGTATCCTCTGCAAAACCGGTCCATGTCATACCGACAATGACCATCACAAATATCGTCAGTGCGGTCAGTATCCGGACTCGCATACTCCTTGTCTTTCCGTTTTTGCGGTTCATACGTCTACCTTCCCTTTTTTCTTGTCTTGAACAACAGTATAATCAATAATATCAACAATGCCGGTGCTGCGATCAGCGGTATCAGCAAAATCGGATTCAGTCTTACCGGCTGTGTCTCATACTCTTCATCCGGAGCTCTCAGTCCACTGACCAGCAGTCTGTGTGTATTCACTCCGTATGGTGTACAGGTCGCCAGCGTACACCTGTCTTCATCAGCTTCGATCTTTACGCCCATCTCATCGGGCAGGACTACATCGATGCGGTCCACTTCATAGGTCATCGTCCTGTTCAGAACTCTGATGATAAACTTATCTCCTTCTTGCAGCTGATCGATATCCGTGAACAGCTTGGCTGACGGCAGACCGCGGTGTCCGGAGATCATGGAATGGGTCCCTTCTCCACCCACCGGGAGCGAAGTGTCTTCCATATGGCCGATGGCCTTCTGAAGCACTTTCTCATCAGTCCCGTGGTAGATCGGCAGACTGATTATGATCTTCGGGATCTCCACATATCCCATCACCCCTCTGCCGTCCACATCAAGGAGTGATTCGTATTCTTTCTTTTCCGCCTCGCTTAAACCGTGTCCTTCAGGTTTGGACAAAAGATTCTTATTATACTCTTCCGCATCTGCGAGCATCTGCGCGGCTTTATCGTCCTCCATCTCATCGACCGCCGCTTTATAATCGGTGATCACCCTGGCCTGCTCATATCGGTTCATCTGATCCGATGCTACCGGATAAAAGAGGACTGTCAGACCCGCCAGGAGCAAAACGATCCCGATGATCATCCATGCAGTGCTGCGCTTTTTTGCCCCGTCACGGTCGTGTGTCACAACTAATTCTTTCTCAATCTTTTCTGATAGGTTATAATGTCACCAAAGGATCGGTCCATTATGCGTATCAAATCACTGTCAAAACTTAAGAACTCATTCTCGGCAGAATACGCCGTCTATTTTATTATTGTAGTCAGCATGTATCTGCTGTTTTTCGAGGAAGCGGCGGCCCGTTATGATATCCTCATCCCTTCGGTCTTCCGCAACCTGCTTCCAATGGGAGCCGCCATCCTGTTTATCCGGGAACTCTCTTTTGCGGAGAAACCTTCCCGTCTGCTGCTCTCACCCTATATCGTATTCGGTCTGCTTTTCTCGATCTTTGGCATGACCGGCTTCATCCTGTTCCGTTATCAGAGTTTCGGCATCACGGTTCGGGCACTCTTCGGACATCTCCGTTTCTGGGTCTGCCTGTACTTTTTTATCCGCTGCGGTCAAATGCTCGACATGCGGCGGCGCGCGAAACGCCTGTTCGGTCATACGGCTTTTTTGGCCATCACTCTTTGTGCCTTAAGCTATATTGACTTCTTTGCGCATATCTGGCCCCGGCAAATCTATCGCTACGGCATCGGGAGCATCCAGCTGTTCTTCGGTCATCCGTCCAATCTGGGCGCTCGATCGGTCTTCCTGATCGCCATGCTCTGTGTTCTTCGACCCAGTCTTTCATCAGAAGACAGCGGAAAGACCCGCCGGCAGACCGCATGCACGGTACTCATCTTCTGCCTGCTGCTCGTCACGCTGATGACGCTTCGCTTCAGGCTGTTTGGCTGGGTGGCGTTCTTTCTTGTACTGTATCTGTATATGCTTGCTATTCAGAAAGAACTCAATACTCCTGTCATTCTGGCCGGCGCAGCTGCTGCACTTCTGATCGGCGGACGACGTTTATATACCTATTATTTCTCACCGGCTGCCACCACTATGGCCCGCGGTCAAATGGCTCTCAAAAGTCTGTATATCGCCCGCGATCACTTTCCCTTCGGCAGCGGTTTCGGTACATTTGGTTCGCGCCATGCGCAGATCTATTACTCGCCTCTTTACTACCGTTATCATCTGACCAATGTAGCAGGCCTGTCACCGGAACATTCCAACTATGCCTGTGACACCTTTTTCCCTGCTATCCTCGCGGAGAGCGGCTGGTTCGGATTCGCAGCCTATCTCGGGCTGATCCTGACTCTGCTCATCTCAGTTCTGAAAGAAGTCAGACAGGCAGGCCGGCTGCATCTGTCTCCGTATCCGGGCTTTGCCGCTATCATCCTAATCGCTTACGAACTGGTCGAAACGACCGGTACGCTTGCTTTTTCAGAGACCTATTCTTCGCTGATCGCTCTGGCGCTTGGCCTGGCTATCGCTGCTCTGCGGTCATCTTCACCCGATCTTAAATGATTTCTTTCTCACGATATACCAGCCGGCTGCGATCATTGCCAGACCGATGATGACGAACATCGCGATGCCCTTGCCCCCGACAAACGGGAACAGGCGTCCGTTGTATTCGTTCTCGATTTCGATCTTGATCAAATCATCTGCCGTGATAGTCTTTTCCGCATAACCGTCACCGGTCACCTTATAGCCCTTCGGCATCTCTTCTTCCACTTCTTCGACACGATAAGTCTCTCCTTCGGTCAGGTCAATGAAGGTCGCCGTCTCCCAGGCATGAAGTGTGAAGACTCCGTTCTCGTCTGTCTCATACTCTAAAGTGCCCTCAGGTCCCTGAATATCATAGGGAGCTTTGTTCAGAGGTTCATATTTTGTCTCAGGCTCAGCTCCGTCTTCCTCAGGTTGGATCGTGACCTTCTTGGAGATCCTGAACGTAAAGAGATCATCCGGAAGCTTGTTGGTGTTAGTCTTGTTGACTATAGTCTTGCGCACGGACATCACTGTCTTATCCACCGTAGTCGCATTGACGAAGGGAATCTCCTCCACAGAGTCTTCTACAACTTTATCAGTATATGATCCGCTAGCCGGGAGATACTGTACAAAAGACCCGCTGTTGGTCTCTTTGATCCCGTATGTTGTCCCGGCTTCCAGACCTACAAATACCGCACACTGACCTGCTTTAAGCTTGAACTTTCCATCCGAATCGGTCGCGACCGGATCATCCGTGATCAGCTGATGAGTACTGTCATACAGATAGTAATTGGCCAGACCGAATGGTTCTGTGCCGGACGCATTGGTCAGCTGGAACTCAAACTCATCGTCAGTTGTATTACCACCTTCTATACGCTTGGTAACTGAGAACGATGCAAGTACGTTGGCAAACACGAGATCCGTTCCGCTGCTTGTAGTCGCGCCTTCCTGAACATTGTCTCCGACAGTCCTCCAGCCGATAGCCTGCTGCGCTTCGGTGAGGATCTCCTTGACCTCATAGTCTTTATCAGCCGGTACCTTGGTGAACTCAGCGTAGGTATTGCCTGTGAGTGTCAGACACCCGTCCTCATCAGTCTTTGCTTCTTTAACCTTGGAGCCGGTCGCAATATCTTTGACCGTGTAGGTCTTGTCTGCATATGTCTCTCCACCGATTTTGACCTGGAAAGTAAACTCCGGTGTCTCCGGAATCTCATAATCCTGCGGATAGGACACCGTTTTTCTCACGACTAGCGTGCCCGGAGTGCCTACTGCATACAAATTGCGGAAAACTACGTTGTCACCGTCATTTGTCAGCGTTCCGGTCAGGCTTCCGTCGGCAGACGCCGGATAAACCAATTTGAAAGGATCCACAGACTCTTCAATTACCTTGTACTGATCTCCGGGCGACAGGTTGATGAATTTCGCTTTCTGACCTGCCTTCAGCTTGAAATGTCCGTAACGGTCAGTCCTGCGCTCATTCTCAAGCTGTGTCGGGTCTTCTGTCGTGGTCTCCCCGTCAGGATAGTTGTAAACATATTTACCGTCAGAGGTGTAGACTTCGTATTCAACGTCGCGTTGAACTTCGCCGTTGACCTGAAGAGTAAACTCAAACTCTGCGTCCTTAGGCGCAAGGTTGTTTTCATCCGCGCTCTCGACCTGTTTTTCGACGAATAACGCTTTCTCCTCCTTCTTGGCATTGTAGAACACCAGATTGGACAAAGAGGAAGAACTGCTCAGGAATCC
>OMSP01000160.1 GCA_900313775.1 uncultured Eubacteriales bacterium | reverse complement strand
GATCTCTTTCTCATCTTTTATGCCGACCATCTTCAGCACCATGGCAACATTATCAAATACCGTCATGGTGTTGATGAGATTGTAGTTCTGGAAAATATATCCAATATTAAGATTACGGATCTTGTCGACCGTTCTGGCTGTTCTGCCGGTGATCTTCTGTCCGTTGATATATATTTTACCCTTGTCCGCTTTATCAAGACCGCCTATAACGTTCAGCAGCGTCGTCTTTCCGCAGCCTGAAGGCCCCAGAAGAGCGGTCAGACCTGTGTCTCCCAGTTCGAGGGAGGTATTATTGATCACATGGATCTGGTTTGACTTTCTGCGGTAAAAGTATTTATCTACATTCTGCAGTGTGACCATTCTCTATGCCTCCTCTCTGTATGTGCCCATGGCCGAGCTTCTGAAGATGGAACGCATGAAACGGCCGGAGATCAATACCGACATGAAAATCAGGATGACCGCCAGTATTATGTAATCTCTCAGTGTAAGGTATGTAATATAGCTCTCGAGCTGTTCGGAATTAATTATACCGCTCCGGCTCAGGCATGTGAAAATTATGAAAAGAGCGTACGATATCAGGCATACCAGGACCAGCTCTACTCTCATGATGCGGCACGCAGGTTTTTTGCCCATACCCAGCATTCTCAGAGTAGCAAAATATACTCCCCTGGACTTCAGGATAAGCCGTATCACGAAGTATGCCACGAAGAACACAGCCAGACAAATTATTATTGAAATCGGCAGCTGCATAATGCTCACTATTTCTTCATTCATGAAATTGTTGATGTGATCTCTCAGCACCAGAACATGATATCCGCCTCTTTCAAGCATGTCTTTCATGCCTTCGATGTTTTTTGTGTCATCAACGAAAACCGATGCCTGGAAGCTCCCTTTCTCATAGAGCCTTCGGAAATCCATTGGATTGATGTATATTTCTCCGTCATGTTCCGCAAGGTTTTTGTATCCGGTCTTCTTTTCGAAAGTCTTCTCACCGTATGTACCCATGATCATCAGCGACAGGCTCTCATCATAGTACAAGGCTTTTGCTCGCAGCTCTATCTCATTCCCTGCGGCATATCCTTTCCTGAACATTGAATCATAGCTTGTAGGCAGAAGAATATATCCTTCCGGTACCATGTCGTTGACCATAAGACCGCCTTCACCTACATAAAGGGTTTCTTCATTCCCGTTTATACGCATGGTCGTGGTGCTGTTTGAAGCGTACAGGCCTTTCCGCACTTCATTAATTACTGAGTCCGGGAAATATATCCTGCTGGTATCCGAGAACATGGCGAGTTCATCATCTTCGGCCCCGGTGAAAATGATTCCCGCAACCTTGACTTTCTGCTCAAATCCTCCGTCTGTTGCCACAGTAAATGTTTTGCCGATGAGATCTTCAGGTTTTTCTCCAAACGTCCAGCCGTCATCATAGCCTTCAAGTATGACCTCATTGTCCTTTTCCGGCATTTTTCCTATGCTGAGTTCTTTATCCAGATTGCTTATATTCAGCACATATCCATAGAAAGAAAACTCATCATTTTCTATGAAGACCGAAGTATCGTACATTATGTCTTCGCGTATCAGCTTCTCGACATGCGGAGCATTCTCAATCGCTTCATAA
This sequence comes from uncultured Eubacteriales bacterium, assembly GCA_900313775.1. Taxonomy (GTDB): domain Bacteria; phylum Bacillota; class Clostridia; order Lachnospirales; family Lachnospiraceae; genus RUG842. The sequence goes on along the minus strand of OMSP01000160.1, from coordinate 2,758 downwards.
TCCGCTTTGGTGAACGGACTGTGATCCTGCTTTTCTACAACGATACGTTTTGGATCGTAATTGCTGAAGTAGTTGTTCCAGCCTTCCTCGGAAACAGTATCCTTCTGCTTCTTGACTGATACATACTGAGCGCTTACAGATCCGACCACAAAAAGGAACACCAGAAGAAGCAGCAGGAACTTTGCAGGAAGATTGAAAGTATTGCGTATTCCCAGCTTCAGCTGTGTGCCATAAGTGATTCCTTTTTTCTTTTCACTGTGATCAGTTCTGGAACTTCTGTGTCCGCGCACAGATGCTGCCCCATTTCCATTACGGTCAGCACCGGTATCTTCCACTATCTTGCCGTCATGCATCTTGATGACGCGCGTAGCGTGGTCCCTGAACTGATCGTAGTTGTGCGTGACAACTATGACCAGTTTATCCGCCGCAATATCCGTAAGAAGCTCAACGATACCGTCAGCGGATACGCTGTCAAGATTTCCGGTAGGTTCGTCAGCGACCAGGATCTTCGTATCCTTTGCCAGAGCACGGGCGATCGCCACGCGCTGCTTCTGACCTCCTGACAGTTTTGAAACCTTACGGTTCCTGTACTCGTGAAGACCTACCTTTTTTATGATCTCAGTCACTTTCTGCCTGATCTCAGCCGGATCACATCCGTCTATCTGCATCGCGAGCGCGACATTCTGATATACCGTATAGCTTGACACCAGATTGAAGCTCTGGAAAATGCATGAGATGTATTTCTGTCTGTATTCTTCAAAATCCGAAATGGTATAGTGGCTCGTTTCCTTTCCCTCGATGTACATCTCGCCCTCTTCATAAGTATCAAGGCCCGAGATAACATTCAGAAGAGTCGACTTGCCGCTGCCGGATTCCCCTGTAATCACCACAAACTCACCGGCGTCAAAATCAAGGTTGACCCTGGATATGCCGCTGGCTATGATGCCCTTGCTATAGTAATATTTAGAAACGTTTTTCAGTCTTATCATTCCCATTCGGGCGACCTCATAAAAGAAACAGCTTTATTGTTAATTATATCACAGATTTACTGTGTATAGAACTCTCCGTAACATTATATACAACATTTTGTGCCGTATATATGATTCATAACATAAATAAAGAAGACGCCCTTTCATTTGAGGGCGCCTTTCTCAGTTATTTATTCTTCTTACTCTCCGAATACCGCCTTGTAATCGGCCTGGAACTTCTTTATTCCGATGTCAGTCAGCGGATGATTGATCATCTTCTCAAGCACTCCGTAAGGTACCGTTGCGATATCTCCGCCGGCAAGAGCACAGTCAGTTACATGCATCGGATTCCTGACGCTCGCGCAGATGATCTGTGTATCGATGTCAGCAATGCTGAATATGTCTGCGATCTCTCTGATCAGATCGACACCCCTTACTGAAATGTCATCGAGTCTTCCGAGGAAAGGCGAAACGTATGTCGCTCCCGCTCTTGCAGCAAGCAATGCCTGATTGGCAGTGAAAATCAGCGTTACATTGGTCTTGACGCCCTCCGCCGACAGCACCTTGACCGCTTTCAGTCCTTCTGCTGTCATAGGGATCTTGACGACCATGTTAGGGTGGATCGCTGCTATCTCGCGTCCTTCTGCGATCATTCCCTCTGCATCCGTAGTTGTTGCCTTGACTTCTCCGCTTATCGGCCCATCAACTATTTCCGTTATTTCCTTTATAACTTCTTTAAAGTCCCTGCCCTCTTTAGCGATCAGCGACGGATTGGTAGTTACACCGCAAATGATCCCCATGTCATTTGCTTTTCTTATGTCCTCAACCTTTGCTGTATCAATGAAAAATCTCATTGCAACTCCTCCTTGGTTTTTACCGGCTGTCAGAGCCAGGTTTTTACTGTATCAACAATATTTTCAGCTGAAAGGCCAAAATCCTTGAGCAGCTCAGCTGCAGGTCCCGAATGTCCGAACTCATCATTGACACCTATGCGGCGTACCGGAACAGGAAGCTTCTCGCTGAGAAGCGAGCTGACAGCTTCTCCGAGTCCTCCGATGATCGAATGCTCTTCGCATGTGACAATCTTTCCGCATTCACTTGCTGCTTTCAGGATAAGTTCTTCATCAAGCGGCTTGATCGTGCTCAGATTGATCACTCTGGCATTGATGCCCTCGCTGCGGAGCTCTTCTCCTGCTTTGATTGCTTCTCCGACCATGATTCCTGTAGCGATGATAGCTACGTCATTGCCGTCCTGCAGCACTTCACCCTTACCGATCTCAAATTTGAAATCCTCATCATGGAAAACAGGGACTCCGGAACGTCCGAATCTCAGATATACCGGGCCTTCAAACTCATAGGCTGCCTTAACTGCAGCGCGTGCCTCAACATCATCTGCAGGGCAGATTATTGTCATTCCCGGAATGCTGCGCATAAGAGCGAAGTCCTCGCAGCACTGGTGGGATGCTCCGTCCTCGCCTACTGAAATACCGCCGTGAGTAGCACCGATCTTAACGTTCAGATGCGGATATCCGATCGAATTGCGCACCTGTTCGAATGCTCTTCCGGCTGCGAACATGGCGAATGTGGACGCGAACGGTACCATTCCCATGGATGCTATTCCTGCTGCAACAGCCATCATGTTTCCTTCTGCGATGCCGCAGTCAAAATGTCTGTCAGGGAATTCCTTTTTGAATGTGCTCGTCTTGGTAGCTCCTGCAAGGTCGGCGTCAAGAACAACCACGTCTGCATGCTCACGTCCGAGTTCTACAAGGGCGTTGCCATAACTTTCT
>OMSP01000043.1 GCA_900313775.1 uncultured Eubacteriales bacterium | reverse complement strand
TGTCGTCGAAGTCAATTCTCCGTTTATCGTCGCCATGAGCCTGCTGACCAAACGCATGCGCGTCTATGTCGACGATCTCGCTCAGATTGCGGGGACGACGATTACCTGTCTGCCGGCTGATACCTCAGACAGACAGATCGCAAGGCACCTTGGCGGCGAGAGCGGGGCGGTCATGATAAGCGGCAGGGGCGCCGTTTGTGCAGCTGCCAACGAAGAGGACGCCGAGGCGGTAGCAATGGTGCTGGACAAAGGCTGTCAGGCGGCGTTATTGGCCAGAGCAGTCAAAGACCATCCGCTCGGCAGAACGACAAAGGCAGTCGGCCGGGCAGGAGGAAATCTGGAGCATCTCGTATACACAAAGAAGTATTCCAAACTGAAAGACCGGGAGGGCTGACCGTGCTGAAGAAACTGACACAAAGCCAGCAGGATACGATCCTGGAGCGTGCTGTCGAAGAGTTCGGCAGGAACGGTCTTGAACGGGCGGCGATCAGCGAGATCGCGCGCCGTTCCGGTGTATCTGTCGGCGTGATCTATAAATACTACAAGAATAAAGAAGAACTGTTTGAGCAATGCCTGACCCATTCGATAGCTATTTTATCTGAAGTGATGGAGGAGGCCGTCTCAGGCGAAGAGACCCTTCTGGGAGCGTGCGAGAAGCTCATCAGAGCGTGCATCGCATTTTCCAAAGATCACGCGCCTTATATCCAGATGTATCACGCGATCACCCATACCGACACGCGGGCCGGAGAATACGCGCAGGTGATCGAATCGGTCACAGCACAGACATATACTAAGCTGTTATCAATGGCGCAGGCAGAGGGTGAGGTCAGAGCGGACCTTGACCCGGCTCTTGGCGCCATGTTTTTTGACAATCTCCTCATGATGCTCCATTTTTCATACGGCTGCGCTTACTATGAGGAGAGGATGAAGCTCTACGATCCGGCAGTCACTGAGGATGAACTGGTACGTCAGCTCGTCCTGTTTGTAAAGGGCGCGCTCGGCGTGCGCGGAAAGGAAGCATCATGAACAATTATGTACTGGCCTATGATATAGGAACGACAGGGGTAAAGACCTGTCTTTTTGAGATCACCGGGACGATCCGGATGATCGATTCGGCAAGCGGAGGCTACAACCTCTACATCCTCGACAACGGCGGTGCAGAGCAGGATGAGAAAGAGTGGTGGCAGGCCATGTGCGATACAACGCGCGAGATCTTTGCCCGCTCGGATGTCCGGCCGGACCAAATCGGAGGTATATCCTTCTGCTCGCAGATGCAGGGGCTTGTCCTCGTGGATGATGCGGGTACTCCGGTCCATCGTCCGATGAGCTATATGGATCAGCGCGCAGAGGAGGAAATCAAAAAAGGCATTGCCAACGGTCTTCAGATAGCCGGTGCCAATATCTTCAAGCTGATCCCTTCGCTCATGATCACCGGTGCGGTATCCAGTTCTGTCAAAGATCCGCTGTGGAAATACAAATGGATCGAGGCGAACGAGCCGGATAATTTCGCACGTGCCCGCCATTGGCTGGATATCAAGGAATACTTTATTGCACGATGTACCGGACGGTTTATCATGACCCAGGATTCAGCGTGGTCGACGTTTCTCTATGACTCGCGCAGGGGCCGTGAGGGTTGGAGCAAAAAACTCTGCCGCATGTTCGATGTCAACATGGATCTGCTGCCCGAGATCATCGACAGCACTGAGGAGGCGGGGCGGCTCACGCCTGAAGCAGCGGCTGATCTGGGGCTGGTGTCCGGGATCCCGGTCTTCGGGGGAGGCGGAGATGCGTCGCTGATCGGTGTCGGCGCAGGCTGTGTGCAGTCCGGTCAGACTCATATCTACTGCGGGACTTCCGGATGGGTCAACACGGTCGTGGACAAGCAGACAGTCGATACCTCCAATATGATCGCAGCGATCGTCGGAGCGCAGAAGGGTAAGTATAATTACTTCGCGGAGATGGAGACAGCAGGCAAGAGTCTGGAGTGGGTAAAGGACCATCTGGCGCTCGACGAGATCGGCATCTATCTGGACAAGCACGATATCTGTGAGACGCAGGAGAGCGGCAAAGAAAAGGCCTATACAAGCCTCTACGATTATCTCTCTGAGGTCATTGCGACGATCGGTCCGGGAGCAGGCGGCGTCATCTTTACACCATGGCTTCACGGCAACCGCTGTCCCTTTGAGGATCCGGATTCAGCGGGAGTATTCTTCAATGTCAAATTGGAGACCGGCAAGACCGAGCTGATCCGCGCAGTCGTTGAAGGTGTCTGCTACCATCTGCGCTGGATGCTCGAGTGTCAGGACAAAAAGATCAGGACTTCTCAGGCGATCCGCTTCTGCGGCGGCGGAGCTTTATCCGATGTGATCAGCCAGATGCTGGCCGACATCACGGGACGTACGATCGAAGTGGTTGACAGACCGCAGAATGTCGGCTCTGTCGGAGCGGCTGCCGTGGCCGGTGTGGGTCTGGGGATCATCGACAATCTGGAGGATGTGGGTGGTTTTATTCCGGCTGTGAAGACATTTACACCGGACGTGCAGGCAGGAGCACTCTATGAGAAGAACTATCAGGTATTCAGGCAGCTTTACAAGGCGAACAGGAAGCTGTTTAAAACTATGAATGACTAGGAGGAAGAAGGATGAGTGATAACAAAACGGGATCAACCCAATCAGAGAAAAGAAAAGAGGCCATGCGTGCGATCAAGTTTGCGATGTTCTCGGTATCGGCGGGTATCATCGAGGCGGTCCTGTATATCGTGCTCGACCATTTCACACCATGGCCGTACTGGCCCTGCTACCTGATCGCCCTTGTGGCGTCGGTCATCTGGAACTTCACGCTTAACCGGCAATACACCTTCCAGTCTGCCAACAATGTGCCGATCGCGATGATGAAGGTCGCTGCCTTCTATGCGGTATTCACACCGGTATCGACCATTGCAGGTAATTACCTGGCCGAGACGCGCGGTTGGCCGGGGATCCTCGTGACAGGTTTGAACATGGCCTGCAATTTCATTCTCGAATTCCTCTATGACAGATTCATCGTTTTCGGAAAGACGATCGATACCAACGCTCGCGCGAAACGCAAAGAGGCGGAGGATCGTGCTGCTGAAAATGAATAAATGATCAGCAGACATGCAACACTTCGGCATGAAAATGACACTTATTCTGTGAAAGCGCTTTTGTGATCACACAGAAAAGGCAAGTAAGAGATGAGCGGGAAAGGTAAAGGTCAAATGAATATCGTCCTCCCGGGACTGGACGAAAACGCTTTTTGTCGGCTGTATGATAACTGCCGGGAAGATCTCTATCGCTACGCTTATTACAAGCTGGGCAGCAGGGAGGAGGCGGAGGATGCAGTGCAGGACTGCGTACTGGAGGCCTGGCGCGGGTTAAGCGGTCTGCGAAGAGTCGAGGCATTTCGCGGATGGATCTTCAAGATCCTGGCCGCAAGCTGCAACAGGCGCATTCGCGGGATCATCAAAGAAAGGGAGAAAAAGGATGCAGTCCGGCAGCAGGAAATGCCGGTCGCGGAATCCGCAGGTGAGCAGGCGGAGCGCAATCTGGCGCTCGGGCAGGCGCTTGCGCAGCTGACTGAAGAGGAGAGAGACATCGTACTGCTCTCGGCTGTAGCCGGGCTTACAAGTGCCCAGATCGCTGAACAGACAGGTCTTCAGCCGGGAAGTGTGCGGTCCAAGCTCTCGCGAAGTCTGGCCAGGATGAGAAAACATCTGACATAGAGGACAAGACGATGAATGATTATGAGTATATCAAAAACGAATTTGATCATGACGGAGTGAAAGCGCCCGAATCGTTGTCAGCAGATCATATGCGTCAATTGATCCGCAGACAGACGAGCGCTGCAGAAGATAAGCCGGATGAGCAGACTGTATGGGAGAAGATCGCGCATGAACCGAAAAAGACATTCTGGACGCGCCAGCTGCGTTACGGTGCTGCTCTGGCGGCCTGCCTGGTAATGGCGCTGATCGTGATCCCGGCGGCAAGAAAGGCAGTGGGCGGGGATGTGCCCGCTGCGACGGAGAATGATGATTCGAGGGGGAGTGCTTCAGCTGAGAGGGGCTGGAATCTCAAGACATTTAAGAATGAAAAAGAACTCAAGACCGCGATCGACAAGGCCAACTCAGACGGTTGGGGATGGATTGGCGGTAATCGCAAAGACGCATCCGTTACCGTTGAGGAAGCCGTTGATAGCGAGGCAACCGCTCAGGTTGCCAATGATACGGTGTCAGACGCGGACAATCACGCGGAGACCTATAAGCAGGTCGAGGGGGTGGATGAGGCTGACATCATCAAGACCGACGGAGAGTATATCTACCATGTCAACGGAGATGAGGAGATAGATGTTTTCAGGGCGAAAGACGGAAAAGCCACCAAGGTCTCCACGATCAGCCGGTTTGATGAGGACGGCAGTATAGACTCGATCTATCTTGACGGCAACACGCTCGTGAGCGTGGGATACATCGTTGACAAAGGTCAACGCAAGAGTGCCGTCGCAGTCTATGATATTTCAGACAGAGCCAAACCTGAAAAGAAAGGACATTTCGAGCAGAGCGGGTCGATACTGTCCAGCCGCATGACAAAAGGGATCATCTATCTGGTCAGCCGTGATAACGCGGATTACCGTCGGCTTCGCCCCTATGCGACAAAAGACGGAGAGTATGGCAAGGTGGAGATCGCGGATATAGCGGCCTTCCCGAATTTCCCGGACGCTTCCTATGCGGTGATCAGCGCAATCGACTGCCGCAGCGGCAAGAAGATGTCGAGTGTGACCAAGGCGATCCTGGGCGTCGCCGATGATATCTACTGCAATCAGGAACATTTGTATCTGGCCTGCCGGGATTACAGCGGAAACAAGGTCGTCACGAGAATACTGAAGACCGACTTAAATGACGGAAAGCTCGAGTTCGCGGCGACAGGAAAGGTGCGCGGTGAGGTCTACGGCCAGTTTGCGATGGATGAAAAGGACGGAGACTTCAGGATCGCGACGACTTCCGAACGCAACGGGGAGGATGTCAACAATCTCTTCATTCTGGATGAGGATCTGAATCTCCGGGGGAGAGTGACCGGATTTGCCCGGGGAGAGGAGATCAAGGCCGTGCGCTTTATCGGTAAAAAAGCCTATGTGATCACCTATGAAAACACAGATCCGCTGTTTGTCCTGGACATCTCCGATCCGGATGACCCGCAGATAGACGGGGAGGTCAAGATCGACGGATTCTCCAGCTTGCTTGTGCCGCTTGACGAGGATCATCTGATCGGAGTCGGCTATATCACCGGCAGAATGGATGAGGATGAGGGAGTTAAGCTGGCGCTCTTTGACGTGAGTGATCCGGCCAGGCCGAAAGTGCTGGATGAAAGAGAGTTTGGAAGTATCGAGAGCACGGCGCAGTATGATCATCACGCGCTGATGAAAAATGACGGAGAAGGATACCTTGCGATCCCCTATATCGACCGCGACTGGGAAGACTATACGATCGTTGAGGATGCGGAAGAAACGGATGCCTATATGCCGCCGGAGTCAGTCGAAAAGGGCGGCGGTGTACTGGCCTTTGCCATGGATGATAACAGGATAAAAATTCTGGAGGATCACAAGATCAGAGAACAGGGTGTGACCCGCTGTACCTATATCGGTGATTATATCTATGCGGTGACGGAAGATGACGGGATCACAGGATTCAAACTGTGACACCGGAGAGTATACTGATAAAAAACCCTTGAAACCGGTGTTTCAAGGGTTTTTTCTATGGAGCGTAAGGGATTCGAACCCTCGACCTCCAGATTGCGAACCTGGCGCTCTCCCAGCTGAGCTAACGCCCCGCGTCAGCTTCTCTATTATAGACAAGGTCGTACCTATTTTCAATAGTTAGTTCAGACATTTTTATTGCGCTTCTCCCCTCCGGTATTTAAAATATACTTATCATGAAGATGCTTTTGAAACAATGCACAGTGATCATGCTTATCCTGATGGCGGCTTTTGTATTGGCAGGATGCGGTTCTGAAGAAGCAGACAGCCGGGACGAGACAGATACAAAAGCTCAGACCGGGGAAAGTGTAAACGACGGAGCCAAAGAGGGCACGGACGACGCCTGGGTGCTCGAGTATGTCGACGCCCACGGTGAGATGCATAATGCAACGATCGATACGGATCTGGCCATGCATGATTATGACTGGACCAACCTGATCAAAGAAGACGGCGGGACTTTAAGTTACAGTGACGGGCGCTACCGCACGCGCAGAGGGATCGATATCTCCTCACATCAGGGCGATATAGACTGGGCCAAAGTCAAGGCGGCGGGCAACGACTTTGTCTTTGTCCGTGTCGTATACAGGGCGTACGGCGAGAAAGGTCAGCTCTTTGCCGATGAAAAGGCGCGGGATAATATCACGGCTGCGCAGAAAGCGGGACTCGATGTAGGGGTCTATGTGTTCTCTCAGGCAGTCGATGAAAAGGAGGCCGTTGAGGAGGCTGATCTGACGATCAAACAGCTCAGGGGATTGAAACTCCAGCTTCCGGTCGTGTTTGACCCGGAGACGATCCTGGATGATGAGGCGCGCACAGACAACGTATCGGGTATGCAGTTCACGGACAATACGATTGCCTTCTGCGAGCATATCCGCGAGGCGGGTTTTGAGCCCATGATCTACAGCAATATGGTCTGGGAGGGCGAGATGTTCGAGCTGGACCGCCTGCAGGAGTATCCGGTCTGGTACGCGGATTATGAGATCCCGGCGCAGACACCTTACGCCTTTAGGTTCTGGCAGTATTCGGAAAAGGGAAAAACAGACGGAGTACAGGGAGCTGTTGACTTGAATCTGGAGTTTGTAAAGGAGTAGTTTATGAAAAAAGTGCTCAAATGGATCGGTATCATTCTGGGAGTGATCATCGTGGTGGCGGCAGGTTATATCGCTTATGTCTTCCTGAGTTTTGACCGCATCGAGGATGATCAGACGCTGACGGTACGGCACGGCGGCAAGCTGGAGGAAAAGACGGTACCCGCGGGGAAAGAGCTTACGATCACTTCATCCAATATCGGTTTCGGAGCTTATTCGGACGACTATACTTTCTTTATGGACGGCGGAAAGGAGAGCCGGGCGCGCTCGGTGGGAGCGATCGAGGAAAACATCGCCGGCTCTATGGATGCAGTCGGCAATATGACACCGGATTTCGCCCTGGTACAGGAGGTGGATATCGGCGGTACGCGGTCTCTGCATGTCAACGAGCGGGAACTGGTCACATCGGCGCTGTCTTACAACAGATCCTACGATTATATCTTTGCGCAGAATTACGACAGTCCGTATCTGATGTATCCGGTCACGAAACCGCACGGGGCCAACAAATCCGGTATCATGACATTCTCCGCCTATCCGATCAACTCGGCGATTCGCCGGCAGCTTCCGATCGAGACCGGGATCTCCAAAGTGCTCGACCTGGACCGGTGTTACAGCAAAGTGAGAGTAAACGCGCCGAACGGCAAGAAGTTTGTCCTCTACAATTTTCATTTCTCGGCCTATACGGCTAATCCGGAGACTGCAGAGAATCAGCTGAAGATGGTAGTAGAGGATATGAGAAATGAGTACGAGGCAGGTAATTACTGCGTGGCCGGAGGGGATTTCAATGCCGATCTGCTCGGAGACTCGCCGAAGATCTTCGGCACACCTACGCTGGATGACAACTGGGCCAAACCGATCAATATGAAACTGTTTGACGATGAGATCATACTGGAAGCTCCGTTTGACGAAACGGCGATGGTCGCCAGCTGCCGCAACTCTGACAAGCCCTATGAGAAGGGGGATTTTGTCGTGACGATAGACGGGTTTATCCGCTCTGCCAACGTCGAAGTTGTAAACAGTGCGGTCATCGATACGGGATTTCAGTATTCGGATCACAACCCGGTAGTGATGAGATTTAAACTGACAGAATAGTAAGGAAGGATTAAAGCAGGCAGAGTCAATATATCGAAAGACTGAAAAACGGCTGCCGATCAAGGCGGCCGTTTTTTATTGCTTGTTATAGTATTTGATACCGCTGTCCGGGCGGAAATAGGTCCGTATATAGCCGTCTGTCGAGACGATGACGAGTTCGTTGGTCCTCTCCAGATAATAGATGTCGTCGCCGTCATCTTTTTCAGTCTTGTGAAGGGCGTCCGGATCATTGATGACAGCCGAGGCGCCGTTCTCATATTCCTCGGCACTCGAGTAGTCAAACTCATTCCCGTGTTTATCAAAGTGCTCTCTGAGCAGATAGTTATTGCGGAAGGTGTAGATGGTCTCTGTCTTTACATTATCATCGGGAGCATCCAGTGCGGTGTCGTCTGCGGTAGTCAGATCGTTCTGCTGAGTTTGCGTGGAAGAGTCATCGGATACAG
>OMSP01000108.1 GCA_900313775.1 uncultured Eubacteriales bacterium | reverse complement strand
AAGGCGGAACGCCGGGCAAGGTATATAATGTAAAAGTTCCCAAGGGCGAGGTGTTCGTCATGGGCGACCACAGGGAAGTAAGCCGCGACAGCCGCGAATTCGGCTGCGTGAAGCAGAACAAGATAGTCGGAAAGGCAATAGTCCGCCTCTTCCCGTTCAATAAAATAGAGAAGTTGTAAACCAAAGATATGAATGTCAAAGAACTTATAAGAGATATAATAATCGTAGTCGTGATCGTAGCGGCGGTGACGTTTTTCATCAAGCCGATCATAGTGAAGCAGACATCGATGCTTCCGACGCTGCAGGAGAACAATTACGTTTTCCTGAACAGGCAGGCTTACAGATTCGGACAGCCGAAGAGGGGCGATATCGTAGTCTTCCCGACGGATGACGGATACGGCAATGAAGAACTGTACATCAAGAGGGTCATCGGACTCCCCGGCGAGACGATCGACGTGGCTAACGGAAAGGTATACGTCGACGGTGAGGTGCAGGACGACAGCTATACCAACGACGGGACTACGCCGGGCGACATCCACGGATTCAGGGTCCCCGAGGGCGAACTGTTCGTGATGGGTGACAACCGGGTAGTAAGCATCGACAGCCGCGACCCCGAAGTGGGCACGGTACCGATAGAGGATATCACGGGAGTGGCTTTCTTCAGGCTCTTCCCGTTCAACGAGATAGGAAAAGTCGGCGGATTCTGATCTGCCGGAGAGTGACGGATAGATATGAAACGAGAAAGAAAACTGATCGCAAACAACAAGAAAGCGCGTCACGATTTCTTCATAGAAGATACATATGAGGCCGGTATAGTCCTGACAGGGACGGAGATCAAATCGGTCAGAAAAGGCAAAGTCAATATCCGCGAGAGCTACGCGAAGGTCGGAAGCGACGCGGTGTATATATACGGCATGCACATCAGCCCGTACGAACAGGGCAACATCTTCAATGTGGATCCGCTGAGAGTAAGGAAGCTCCTCCTCCACAAGAAGGAGATAAGGAAGATCCGTGAAAAGCTCCAGCAGCAGGGGATGACCCTTGTGCCGCTTACTATGTATATCAACGAAGACGGCAGAGCCAAGATGGAGATCGCGACAGCGAAGGGCAAAAAACTGTACGACAAGAGACAGGACATCGCGAAACGCGACGCATCGAGAAAGATGCAGCGGGCGATGAAGAAATAGCGCAGCGCAGAATGGCGGCGCAGCAAACGAAACGAGGTATAGAAAATGAGCGAGATCACAAGCAAAGTCAAAAAAGTAGGATCGGAAGTCATCGATAAGGCCGGTGAGATGGTCGAACTCGGAAAGTACAAGGCGAGGATCTCTTCGCAGAAGTCCGAGATCGAAAAGCTCCAGAAGCAGATAGGCAAGTATGTCTATGATCTTTACAAAGAGGAGAACGAAGGCGAGTTCTTCGACAGCGAGATCCTCGACACATGTCATGCGATCGACGCGACTTATGATGAGATCGCCATCCTCGAGAACAAGATCGACATGATCAAAGGAGAATAGGCTTTTACCTGCAATGTATTTGCCGCGGGTCCGGATCCGGCTCAGGTCCGGTATACATCCGGTTTAGATCTGCGGCAAACGGGTAAATATATATCAGACGTGGGGACGTCATGGTTTCGACAGGGGCATCGAAGCGGGATAAGCGGGTCGCAGTTTGTCCGGTCTGCGTTAAAAAGGACACGTTAAATACAAACGCTAAAAAGAACAACACACTCGCATTTGCTGCTTAATTAGCAGCCCGCGCGTCTGCCCGGACTCACCTGCAGGTCCGGTGTCAGGCGTCGACCATGCAGGAAAACTCTATGTGACCCTCCCGGCATCATAGGGGAACTACGGGATAGCCGACCGAGAGGCTTGCCTTTGAGGCTCTCGTGAAGCGAAACTCTTAACCAAAGGCTGCACCCGGAGAAAGTCCCTTGGACGTGTTTTTGGACGCGGGTTCGACTCCCGCCGTCTCCACCATTCCGGGGACATGTGTGTATATGCATGTCCCCGTTGTAATTTCAACGTTTTCGGCGATATCGCCGTTTTTTTCTTGCCCACAAATCTGTACAAATTTTGCGGAAAACAGTTAGACTTTCCAATGTTTTTTGGTCAAAATTGTGGGACAGGAATCGACTCCCGTCATATGACCAGAGGCGATTACGCATCGCATACTTGCATCAATACAATAATTCGTTCTCTTTTGATGGGCGTAATAGAGGTAGTATATTCGCAGAATTGTACATCATTCATGCATACAGTATGATAAAGATGCGGAGGTGAAATGCCATGCTGAAAAGAAAGGATAGAGTAACTTTGACGGATGATGAGAAGACAATCCTGATCCTTGGGCTAAATGAACTGAGGAACAGTCTTATTAACGAAGGAAAATATACGGATGCTGTGGATGAACTGATACTGAAACTTGCAGATTGATAATGAGGGGTTCGGATCTCAAGAAATCCTCTTCTACATGACCTTGCCAATAACGGCAAGGTTTTTTTATTACACAAAATCCGCATATACGGTAGAAAGGAATGAAATATGAGGAAGAGAATCGATCTGGAGACTGCTATCAGGGAAGCAGCAGATGAGAATGAGTGCCCGGTCATCCGCAAACTGGCAGAACTGACAGCATTCAACTATGATATGGCATTGGAGGGCACGGATGAGACTGATAATGATTTGATCAAAGTCACAATCACAAGGCTTTTTCTGCATGGGATGTTTGATGAGGCACTGACTGTCTTGTCTGTTGTTTTCGACCTTTTGGGCGAGGATGAAGCCGGAGAACTCGTTGCTGCTATCGGTACCAGTGGGGACATGTTCTGCAAAAAGACATTCACCGCATTGTTTCTGCTCGAGTATCTGGACATTTTGTGTGATCTGCAGGCGAATTGCAACAGAGGGGAGAAGTGAGGTGAAGATACTATGTCAAAAGTGATAGCAATATGTAATCAGAAGGGCGGTGTAGGAAAAACCACAACAGCGGTCAATCTGGGAAGTGGCCTTGTGAGGGAGGGAAAACGAGTGCTTCTAGTCGATGCGGATCCGCAGAGCGATCTTACGGAGTCACTCGGATGGGTGGGGGATGATATAGAAAAGTCGCTAGGCAGGCTGATGTATCTTTCAACACGTGAGTACAAACCGGTTGTTAGAGACTCTATCCTTCATCATGAAGAAGGAATAGACCTTATACCTTCCAATCTGGATCTGTCATCGATGGAAACGCAGCTTGTTAACGCAATGAGCAGGGAGAAGGTGCTGGACACCCTTCTCAAAGAGGTGAAGCAGGATTATGACTATATAATCATCGACTGCATGCCATCACTTGGAATGCTTACGGTCAATGCTCTCACTGCTGCAGATGAAGTCATTATTCCGGTGCAGGCACAGTATCTTCCTGCGAAAGGAATGACACAACTCATGAAAAGCATTGAGATGGTGAAGTCTCATACCAACGAAGATCTGAAGATCGGTGGGATCCTCATGACGCTCGTTGATGGGAGGACGAACCTGGCTAAAGATGTAATAAATGCAATCAGAACTAATTATGGAATGAAGATACGTATCTT
>OMSP01000038.1 GCA_900313775.1 uncultured Eubacteriales bacterium | reverse complement strand
CGAAGTCTACGACTTCTTCACCGAACTGATGGAGATGGATCAGATCAAGAAGATCAACGGTGTCGATAAAGACAAATTTGAGATCCCGGTCGACGATCAGATCAAGAAAGAAGCCGAAGAAGAGAAAAAGGCTCAGGAACGCCAGGAGAAGATCGATGCCGAGATCGATAAACTGGATCAGTACAAAGGGGTCGATACAAAGGAAGAGACGGGCACACCGAAACTCGGTAAGAAGATCATCGCCAAAGTCGACAGCGAGTATTCTATCGGTGCCGCGATGGACGGCGAGGATTTCTACGGGATCCCGGCGGACCGCCTGGCCAAGACATACGAAGAGGCGGACACTTATCTCAATGTCCACCCCTATCATGAGCTTTGCGGTTCCTATACCAACGGCGGCATGGCCTACCGGACACATACGATGGTCGTCACCTTTGATATCAAAAACGGAGGCAAGCGCGCTGCTAAACTGATCGGATCCGATGATCCGCCGCAAACCATTACCAGTTACAATAATATCCCTGCCAGCGGCTCCGGCAAATTCATGAAAGACGAAGCGCTGGCATATGTGAAAAAGCTTCTTTAGAGCTGAGCGGCAAGCCTTGCGTTGGCAACGAGAGCCGCAAGCTGCAGCCTCGCAGAGGCTTTGTCTGTCAGTTCTTCTATCTTGGCGTTGACAGCCGGGTGATAGTAACCTCCCTGCTTCTCCGCCTCCAGTCCGTATTCAACAGCCGCATCCAGGATCGCACGATCTTGGGTGCGGTCTTTTTCGGGGATCTCATTGATGATCAGCACGGAATGCTCTGCTGCCGCAGCATCTTCCAGCATTCCGCTCAAATGCGCAGGTTCACCGACAAAGAGATACCCTGTGTAAATGTCACGCGCGACACCAAATGATCTCACACCGTGCTGCTCCAGAAAACGGAATGTCCCCTCATAGTCGAGCATATCTTTCGGTCCGCTGGAGATGAGTGTCACCGCCAGCGATGTCAGAGTCGCCACATCCGGCGGTCCGTCTCCCTTGGTCACGAGGATCTCACCCTTGCCGTAGAGCATCTCCGGGAAGAATCCTCCGATACCGGCCGTCACGGCCGCACCTATCCCTTCGCGCGCACAGACAGACATCGCTCCCGAAGCCGTGAGCACAGCGTCGGCATCGATATCTGAATACGCTTCCAGATTAAAATGGTTGACCCGCTTGGTTTTGCCGGTCATCTTCGCGATCAGCGCCGCCTCTTTCGGTGCGGCCGTTCCTGGGCGGACCGGCCCCTCAAACATGCGGGCACGAAATTCTAAAAACCGATCGATCCCGCCGATGATGATCCGCCCCTCTTCCATCCAGACGATCCGGGGATCGACATCACCCCATGCCGAGCGGATCTCCTCATCGGTCAGTCCTCTTATGCCGTGTACCATCAAAGCGCTTTCAACGATATAATCCATCTTGGTACTCCTTTTTCCGCACTATACTACTCTGTTATTTTACCACATCTGTCGATTGACTTGGGTATTTAGTTGGTGTATGTTTAGTGTGAGCTAACTGAGGAGGTGTCCTATGAATATACAGGAATCCGGCGAGATGTATCTCGAGACTATCTATATCCTGTCACAAAAGCAGGAACTGGTGCGGTCACTGGACGTGGCCAATTATATGGACTATTCCAAACCGTCTGTCAGCCGCGCGGTCGGGATCCTCAAGAAATCCGGCTATATCACGGTCGGAGACAACGGTCACCTGGCTCTGACCGGCGATGGTCTGGCTCTTGCAAAAAAGATCTATGAGCGCCACAATGTCCTGTCGGAGATGTTGATAAATCTCGGTGTCAACAAAGAGACCGCTGTCGAAGACGCCTGCAGGATCGAACACTATATCAGCGACGAATCGTTCAACGCGATCAAAAAGCATTTGAAAGACCGCGGACTTCCTATCAACTCATTATGACGAGATTAAATGACTTGAAAACCGGCCAGTCTGCGCGGGTGACCAGCGTAGGCGGGAGCGGCGCGCTGAGACAGCATTTCCTTGACATGGGCCTGATCCCCGAGAGCAGGCTCACTCTGATCAAATATGCCCCGATGGGCGATCCGCTCGAGGTGCGCATTCATGACTATGAGCTCTCTCTCCGACTGGCGGACGCCGCGCAGATCGAAGTGAGACCTGTCGAAGGGACAACAGAATCGTCAAAAGCTGCTGAGAACGGCTCTGCCGAGATGGTCAGCAGGGTCGGCGATGCAGGTCCGATGACAGCTCTGTCAAGTTACCGGCGCGACCAGCGCGAGCTTCTCCATCCCGGTCTCGGTGAGGAGGGCAAGTATCACGATAAATCAGAAGAGCCTGTGATCGATCCGGATCAGACTCTCACCTTCGCACTGGCCGGCAATCAGAACTGCGGCAAGACGACACTATTCAACGCCCTGACGGGTTCCAATCAGCATGTCGGCAACTTTCCCGGCGTGACCGTCGATCAGAAGAGCGGTCAGATCAAGGGGCAGCCGAACACGCTGGTCGTCGATCTGCCGGGGATCTACTCTCTCTCGCCGTATTCAAGCGAGGAGATCATATCCAGGAACTATATTATCGATGAAAAGCCGTCTGCCATCATCAACATCGTCGACGCGACCAACATCGAGCGCAATCTCTACCTGACGATGCAGCTGCTGGAACTGAATGTACCGGTCGTGGTGGCTCTTAATATGATGGATGAAGTCCGCGAGAACCACGGTTACATCGATATCAACCAGATGGAGCATTCACTGGGAGTTCCGGTCGTACCTATTTCCGCCATGAAGAATGAGGGTATCGACGAACTGGTGTCCCACGCGGTCCACATAGCACGCTATCAGGAGAAGCCGCTGCGCCAGGATTTCTGCGACAAATCAGACAAAAACGGCGCGGTGCACCGCTGTATCCACGGACTGATGCATCTGATAGAGGATCACTGCGAGAGAGCACAGATCCCTCTGAGATTTGCTGCGACCAAACTGGCCGAGGGCGATGAAAGAATAGCCGAGAGGCTTGATTTGGATCAAAATGAGCGTCAGATGATCGGCCATACGATCCGCCAGCTGGAGGAGGAGTCCGGGCTCGATCATGCAGCAGCGATCGCGGACATGAGATATCGCTATATCCTGCGTCTCGTCGCGGCAACCGTGACCAAACCGAAAGTCAATATCGAGCATGAGCGCAGTGTAAAGATGGACAGGACTCTGACAGGTAAATACACGGCGATCCCTGTGTTTATCGGTATCATGCTTCTGATCTTCTACCTGACGTTTGGTCTGATCGGTCCGATCATGCAGGGGTGGCTTGAGAAAGCGATCGATACGCTTGCAGCCGGCTGCGACAAGGCGCTTACAGCGGGACATGTCTCGCAGGCCGTCCGGTCACTGATCATCAATGGTATCTTTGCCGGCGTGGGCTCCGTGATCAGCTTCGTTCCGATCATCGTCGTTCTCTTTTTCTTCCTGTCGATCCTGGAGGACAGCGGTTATATGGCACGTGTTGCCTTTGTGACAGATAAACTTCTCAGAAAGCTTGGTCTGTCTGGCCGCTCTATCGTGCCGATGCTGATCGGCTTCGGCTGCTCGGTACCGGCAGTTATGGCCAGCCGGACGCTTCCGTCCGCCCGCGACCGGAAGATGACGATCATGCTGACACCTTTTATGAGTTGCTCCGCGAAGCTTCCTATCTACGGATTCTTTGCCGCAGCGTTCTTCCCGCACAAAAAGGGGCTCATCATCTCCATGCTGTATCTCCTCGGGATCATCGTCGGGATCCTGGTGGCTCTGCTCACCAAAAATACGACCTTCAAAGGCGAGGCTGTTCCCTTTGTCATGGAACTTCCCAACTACCGGATGCCCGCACCGCGCAATGTGGCCAGACTCCTGTGGGATAAAGCGAAAGACTTCCTTCAGCGCGCTTTTACGATCATCATGCTGGCTACGATCGTTGTCTGGTTCCTGCAGTCATTCGATTTCCACTTCCACATGGTGACAAACTCACACGAGAGTATGCTGGCCGTGATCGCCGGCTGGATCGCACCGGTGTTTAAGCCGCTTGGCTTCGGCAACTGGCAGTTCTCAACAGCACTGATCACAGGCTTTATTGCCAAGGAGAGCGTGGTCGCCACCCTCGGCGTCCTCTTCGGCAGCAAGGCAGCATTTGCCGCTGCTCTCACACCGGCAGCCGCGATAGCGATCCTTGTCTTCTGTCTGCTCTACACCCCCTGCGTCGCAGCCATAGCAGCCGTACGCCGGGAGCTCGGGAGCAAATGGGCCCTGATCATGGTCATCGGCCAATGCGTTATCGCATGGCTATGCGCGCTGATCGCGCATCTGATATTTATACCGTTGTCATAAAATGATTATTTGACATAAAAAAAGAGGGATGACTGATGTCATCCCTCTTTTAATAACTATTCGAACAGCCCTACTCTACGGTGACTGACTTTGCGAGGTTCCTCGGTTTGTCGACGTCCAGGCCTCTCGCCACACTGGTATAGTATCCCAAAAGCTGCAGCGGGATGACCGCAAGACTGCCGATGAAATGCGCGTCGGCACGCGGCACATAGATCGTAAAATTGACCGAGTCCTCGACATTGTAAAAGCCCTCGGCCGTCACACCCATCAGATAGGCGCCCCGGGCCTTGCACTCGGTCATATTGCTGACCGTCTTTTCGATCAGTTCCTCCTGAGTCATCACGCCGATGACCAGAATATTGTCCTCGATGAGGCTTATCGTGCCGTGTTTGAGTTCACCTGCCGCGTATGCCTCGCTGTGGATATAGCTGATCTCCTTCATCTTGAGACTGCCCTCAAGGCTGATCGCGTAGTCCAGACCCCGGCCGATAAAGAAGATGTCCTTTGCGTTCGCGTACTTCGCAGCGAACCACTGGATACGTTCCTTATGCTCCAGCGTCTTGGCTATCTTATCCGGAAGCGCCAGCAGTTCCTCTGCATAATAGCGCTGATCACGCTTATTGATCTTTTTCCTGGCCGCTGCCAAGCCGACGGCCAGCGCATACATTGCCGCCAGCTGGGCGCTGTAGGCTTTGGTCGTAGCTACCGAGATCTCCGGGCCCGCCAGTGTATAGAGGACATTATCCGCCTCCCTTGCGATCGTGGAACCGACTACATTTACGATAGCCAAAGTCCTGACTCCCCGCGCCTTCGCCTCTCTCAATGCCGCCAGTGTATCCGCAGTCTCACCGGACTGTGAAATAATGATCACCAGCGCGTTTTCGGACAGGATCATCTTGCGATAGCGAAACTCCGAAGCAAGTTCAGCTCTCACCGGTATCTCCGCCAGATCACTGATCACATACTGCGCTGCCATGCCGACATGCCATGCGGATCCGCATGCGGTGATGCAGATCTCGCTCACCCCGGCCAGGGTCTCCCCGTCAAGCCCTGCGCCGGAAAGATCGATCTTATCATCTTTGATAAGGCTTGCCAGAGTGTCTTTGACAGCTTTGGGCTGCTCGTGGATCTCCTTCATCATGAAATGCTCGAAACCGCCCTTTTCCGCTGCCTCGGCATCCCAGTCGATATGGGTCTGCTCCATCTTTACTTCGTCGCCGTTCAGGTCAAAGAAATGAGCTTCTCCCGGAAGAATGCGCACCGACTGCAGATTGTCGATATAATAGATATCTCTCGTATACTTAAGCAAAGCCGGCACATCGGAGGCGAGGAAGGTCTCGCCGTCCTTCGTTCCGATGACCATCGGGCTGTCTTTTCTGGCGGCGTAGATCTCACCGGGATAATCCTTGAACATCACAGCCAGCGCATAAGATCCCCTCACACGCACCATCATACGGTTGATAGCGTCGATCGGACCGATCTGGTATTTCTTGTAATAATAGTCGATCAGCTTGACAGCCACTTCGGTGTCGGTCGTGCTGTAAAAGACATAGCCGTGACCCTGTAGCTTGAGTTTCAGCTCCTCGTAGTTCTCAATGATCCCGTTGTGGACGCCCACGACATCTGATATGACAGGTCCGCATGCAGAGCCCTTCGCATTACCGCTGACATGGGGATGAGCATTGATCTGAGTCGGCTCTCCGTGTGTCGCCCAGCGCGTATG
>OMSP01000138.1 GCA_900313775.1 uncultured Eubacteriales bacterium | reverse complement strand
CCGGCATTTACGCCCATATAGGCCCAGGTAAACATCGGATCGGCGGCCACGTTCATACCGACATGTTTCATCGACACCATCGACCGCGCGCCGGCAACAGCCGCGCCGATCGAGGATTCCATAGCCACCTTTTCATTCGGTGCCCACTCGGCCTTGATCTCCTTGTAAGCGGCCACGTTTTCCAGGATCTCTGTCGAGGGAGTCCCCGGATAGGCGCTGGCGAAGCGCACACCCGCCTCATAGGCTCCTCTGGCGACCGCTTCATCTCCTGTCATCAGTTTCTTCATATACCACTCCTCCTGTCATCTCCGGCGCAGAGCGATCAGTTTACAGATCGGCATACCCTGCTCCGAGAATTTCTCTTCATATTCTGTCCGGACATTGTCTTTGGAAAGCCGCGCATGCGCGTGCAGATCCCTTGTCACCTCATCGACGACAAACTGCGGGTCGATCTCAAATTGTTCCAGTGAATAGGTGAACAGATACTGATTGTCCGTCTTGAACTCCAGCTGACCACCCGGCTTGAGTACCGTCGCGAACGAACGCAGAAAAGAAGGAGAGGTCAGTCTCCTCTTCTCATGCCGCGGTTTGGGCCAGGGATCAGGGAAATTGAGATAAATGCATTCGACGCTTCCCGGCTCAAAGAGCTGCTCGATCATCGCCGCATCCCAGAGGACCAGCCGGAGATTGTCCGGTGCGTTCTCATCCCGCGTCCATTTGCGGACCGCGCGGACGAGGACATCGGTGAACAGATCGATCCCCACAAAATTGGCTTCGGGATACTTCCTCGCCATCTCTATGATAAACTGCCCTTTGCCGACCCCGATCTCGAGTCGGACGGGCCGGTCATTGCCGAAAATATCAGTCCAGTTCTTATTTACCGCTGCCTCTTCGGACACTGAGACCGGACAGGCGGCTACCTCTTCGTCGCTTCCGGCGATATGTCGGATCCGCAAATTCTTCCTCCTGTATTACTCCATATATTCAGCGATCAAATTCCAGACATCCTTCGTCTCCTGACCGAGTCGCCAGGCTCCGACGCCCGCCAGGTCATACCCGCTCATAAGATCGAGTTTGTCCTTGATCGACTTGGCATTCTCCAGCCATACCTGGAATGTATGTCCGTTCTGCTCCCACTCGGCATAGTCCTGATGGGTCTCCTCGTCCCACTCGGCAGCGGCACCAGCTTTTTTGACCACATCGGCCGCACCGGCCATGCCGTAGGACTTGAATGTCAGATTCTTCTCGCTATTGGTGTCCCATATCCTCGTGTAGAAAGGTACGGCGTTGATCACTCGGTCTGCGGGGACTTCCGCGATCGTCTTTTCGATACCGTCCTCGACAAATCCATAGGAGGCAACAGAACCGGCCTCGCTGTCGCCGTATGTATGCTCGTCATATCCCATGATGACGACATAGTCGGCAAAGATGCCCTGTTCTTTTCGCCCGTAGTGTCCGTTATAGGCCTTTGGCACATAGTTGTCGACGGAGAGCACCAGCTTCTGTGCATGGCACTGCTGGGAGAGCTCACGGATAAACTCGACATAAGACTGTCCGCAGTCTGCGTTGATCTTTTCAAAATCAACATTGATGCCGTCCGCGCCGACCTCCTTGGTCTGTTTGATCACCGAATCGATGATCGCCTTTCTTTTAGAGGTGTAAGACAGTGTCTCAAAGGTCTGCTCGCCGGAATTGATGCCGTTCGAATCAAAGTCGCGTATGGTGGGCCAGACTTTCAGACCTTTTTTATGTGCGTTCGCCACATAATCCTTGGAGGCGATCGAATCCACCTTGCCGTTGGTATCGCCTACTGCAAACCAGGTCGGCGCCAGTATGGTGATCGCCTTGCTGCCCTTTAAGCGGTCATCAAGGAATTTGTTGGCCGTGCCGTTCGTGACATTGTCAAATGCCAGACAGATCTTATCATCCTCAAGCAGATGTGTGTACTCCGGCTCCTCGTAATCGCTTTTGATCGTTTCCACCATAAGCTCGGAGACATAGCGCTCGGGAATATACCCTATGAAACCGTCCTCGCTCCTGACATGGTACCAGTCATCCACCATGTCGAGATACGTCAGCTTCTCTCCCTTTTTGACATCTTTGAGCACCGGACTTTTGACACCGGCAAGCTTGCGGATCTGAGCTTCTTTGATAGCCTCCATCGTCTTGATCTCGCCAAACTTTGTCACGATCATCATACGGTTCGGATCTTTGGAAAAATTCGCCGTGATCGGGCTGTAGCGCTCCAGGAAGTCCATTGCGATATAGGCGGTCCCGTCCTTTTCGATCCAGACAGGGTGCTCCATCTTGACATCCTGCCCTTCTTCTTTATAGGCATTCTGATCCGGTCCGATCTGCAGCAGTTCGTCCGGAAGGGCATAGAGCAGAAGCTTTTCATTGGTATCCACATAGAAACGGCTGCTGATATAAGATGCCACCGTCTCGTACTCCACATAGGGCACACCGTCTGCGACAAGACCCTTGGCACCCATCACAGAGTCATCTATGACGACCGCCGCCTGATCGCTTTTGCTCAGGCTGAAATAATCGTTCAGATCCGCTTTCTCCTTGGTCATTCCGAAGTGGCTGTAAGCGATCACTCCGGCGATAAAAATGAGGAGAAGAACAATGATCACAATGTATTTTGCGGTCCCTTTGCGTTTGCGTTTTCTTCTGGCCATACAAAAACCCTCCGATGTTCTATTATAGCAAATAATAGCCCACCTCGTCATCCCAGTTTATGCTTTTTTCACTTTACACCCCGAGGGGTATTGATTATACTTATCTTATGAAGATAGAGAAAGTCAATGACAATCAAATACGATGCACGATCACGATGGCAGACCTGCATGACCGCCATCTGAAGATAAGCGAACTGATCACGAACAGCGACAAGGCCAAGATGCTTCTCCACGATGTGGTACAGCAGGCTGCCGCGGAATTCGGCTTTGATGTGGACGGCATGTCTCTTATGATCGAGACTGCGCCGGCCGCCAAAGACAGCGTGGTCTTTACGATCACGCGTCTGGTCGGAGAAAACAGTGAAGACGAGATGAATAACCCCTTCGCCTCACAGCCGATGAACAAGCTCCTCGGCGCTGATTCCGTCAATGAATTCTTCCAGGAGCTGCGCGCCGTCGTAAGTGAGCAGCAGAAAGCTGCCGAGAAGGCTCAGACCAACTACTGTATCTTCTCGTTTGACAATCTGGAGCAGGTCATCCATACAGCTCATGTCTTTGACGGACTGTTTGAACTTACTACCAGCCTGTATAAGGATCCTGTCGCCGGTTGCTACCTGCTTATCGTCTATCGCGGCAGACTTGACAAGCGCTCCTTTGACCGCGCCTGCAATATGCTCTCCGAGTATGCGGCGCTGGAGGAAGCCGACTCCACGATCCTGGCTTATGTCAGCGAACACGGCAAACCGGTCCTGTTGGAAAACGCCCTTGAACAGCTTGCTGAACTATAATAACGATCTACGCATAAAAAAGAGCTGCCCGACCGGGCAGCTCTTTTTCGTCTGTTTTCTGAACTTATTTGTTGACCTCGGCGTTGATCTTCTCGACTAGGAGATCTGCATCCAGACCGTGCACCATGGCCGCTTCCTCGAGCGTCTCCATCTGAGATGCCGGGCAGCCCAGGCAGTGCATACCTACTTCGAGCAGAACCGGAGCGACCTCCGGAGCCAGCTGAAGTAAATCACCGATCTGCATATCTTTTGTCACTTTAGCAATCATTTTTTCCTCCTCTTGTTTGAATCAAAGCTTCCTTTTCCTGCCTTGACAGATTCTTGATTTGAATCTCCCGGCTCAGCGCTTCCCCTTTCGACCCGCAGGCCTCACAGTAAACTCGCTCCACCGGTAGTCTTGACCGTGTGTATTTCGCGCCTTTTCCTGCATTATGAGCGGCAAGCCGCCGGTCCGGATCATTAGTCCAGCCCGTGTAATACGTACCGTCTGCGCAGCGCAGGATATAGACATAACATTTTTGCTTCGATTCCATTATACAGCACCTGTCAAGACTGCTTTTTATCTCTGATGCTTTATAAAGAACCTCTCAACCATGCGATTGAGAGGCTCTCGCTGTGCCCAGAACCGGAATCGAACCAGTGACACGAGGATTTTCAGTCCTCTGCTCTACCAACTGAGCTATCTGGGCGTATTGCGGGGGAAGGATTTGAACCAACGACCTTCGGGTTATGAGCCCGACGAGCTACCAGACTGCTCCACCCCGCTTCGCTATTAGCACTTAGGTGGTGACAAGTCGAAGACGAAGTCAGCACCTTACGTGCGATGCATGCCGGCGCCCTTAGTGAGGGTGAGCCTTGGGCGATACCCGAACTTAGTAGCCGGCGCGCTAAATGGATGGGGGAGGATTCGAACCTCCGAAGGCTGAGCCAACAGATTTACAGTCTGCCCCCTTTGGCCACTCGGGAACCCATCCAAATACTTCTAATATATAAATGGGACCTACAGGACTCGAACCTGTGACCCCTTGCTTGTAAGGCAAGTGCTCTCCCAGCTGAGCTAAGATCCCACATGCTATATAACGACCCGGATCGGATTCGAACCGACGACCTCCGCCGTGACAGGGCGGCGCTCTAACCAGCTGAGCCACCGGGCCT
>OMSP01000205.1 GCA_900313775.1 uncultured Eubacteriales bacterium | reverse complement strand
GGCCCGTACAGCCCCTTGTGGCCGGTGAAACAGAGAACGTCTATATTCATCTGCTGCATGTCGATCCGGATCGTACCCGCGCTCTGAGCGGCATCCACGATATAGATCAATCCGTGCTCATGCGCGAACTTTCCGATGCGCGCGACATCGAGCATGTTTCCCGTCAGATTGGAGATATGAGTCGTGACTATGGCTTTCGTCTCCGGGCGGATCAGTTTCTCCAGATCATCATAATTGATGCAGCCGTCCCGGTCGGCTTTGACAATCGACAGCAGCGCCCCTCTCTCCGACTCCAGCCGGTAGAGAGGCCGCAGGACAGAATTGTGCTCCAGCTCCGTGGTTATAATATGATCTCCCTCGCCGAAGAGTCCGCTGACAGCGATATTCAGGCTCTCTGTGACATTGTATGTGAAGACGACCCCCGTCGGATCAGGGCAATTGAAAAACTGCGCGATCTTCATACGTGCTTCAAAGATGATCCGGGAGGCATCCAGGCTGCCGCCGTGCACGCCGCGGGCGCTGTTGCCCGCCGTTCGCATGGCCTGCGCCACGGCCTCGATCACCGCTTCAGGCTTGTGCAAAGTTGTCGCTGCATTATCCAGATAGATCATATACTCTCCTTACACTTTCTTGGCTCCCGCTTTTTTCGCAAACAAAGCTGCTCCGATCGACCCGGCGTACCTCGCCTGTGGCGCGGTCTCCACCTCCGCCTTCAGTTCTTTTGACAATGCCTTTCTGATATATTCGCTGTCACACAGACCGCCTGTCAGGCAGACCGGCTTGTCGGAAAGATCCATCTTGGAAGCCTGTGAAGCGACTTTGCGCACGATCGAATCTACGACCGCAAACGCGATGTTCTCCTTCTTCTCACCTCGGCCGATCAGACTGATGACCTCCGACTCTGCGAATACTGTGCACAGCGAGGAGATCGATGTATCACTCCCCCCTGCTGCCAATACCGTCAGCTGATCCGGCGTCACGGACAGCGTATTGGCCATGACCTCTAGAAACCTTCCGGTTCCGGCCGAACACTTATCGTTCATCATGAAGTTCTTGACCGTGCCGTTCGCGACCTCGATGATCTTGGTGTCCTGTCCGCCGATATCGATGACTCCCATAGTCTGATAGCCAAACATATGTACGGCACCGGCGCAGTGACAAGTGATCTCGGTCACTGTCTTGTCCGCATAGGGGATCGCCACACGGCCGTAACCGGTCGCGACTACGACATTGTCCTTCGGATCAAAGCCGGCCTCTGCCAGCTGCTTTCGTATGTTCTCAGCAGTATCGACGCTGCTCCACCCTGTCGGGCATACCTCTTGAAAGAGGATATTGCAGTCATCATCCATGACTGTTGTCTTTGCGCAGGTCGAACCTATATCTACTCCAATATAATGCATGGTTTATCTCCGTGTTTAACAGTATTTATCCCGGTGCGGATTGATCTGACCGGCGAGCGGACGGATCGCGTGATAAACCGGCTTGCGCCTCTCTATCACTTCTTCGACAGCCGGCAGATCCACCGGTTCGATCAACAGCGACATACCGCAGGTCAGGTCTCCCTGGATCGCACGCGGCGCCGGCGCTATGCGGCAGCGCACACCCTCTTCTTTGAGTATGGCCTGCAGAGCAAATCCGTGTGTATAATTGTCAAACAGAATATAGTATTTGACGTCATGCTCATCTTGAGCTTTTGTGATTTTCCCGTTCTGATTATTCATATTCTGTAAATGCAGATATCAAAGGCTGCCGCACTTATCCCGTGCGACAGCCCTATCATACCAATGAAACGCACATCAATCAATAATTGACGCGTGTCGCAAACCGTTCTCGTATTATCCGAGCATCTCCACGAACGCCTCGATACGGGTGCGCAGCTGCTCTGCATCGGAATCCGTGTAGTCGGTCTCGATGCCGAGGAACGGAATGCCTGCCTCGTTCACAGCCTTCTCGACATTTCTTCTCTCTGTGTCGTACAGGCAGCAGAACTTGAGGTTCGTGTCGATGATACCGTCGACATTGTATTCCTTTGCCATGCGCAGGATGTCGTCGATACGGCCCTGGTTCGGTGTGAAGCAGGAGCAGTTGTTCTTCATATAGCGCTTGGACAGAGCCATGTAAGCATCGTCAAGCGTAGCGTTGTCCTCTTCGACCAGATTCTCGAAGTAACGGGTGCCGGTACACATCTCCTCGCAGACAACGGCGGCGCCGCTGGTCTCGATGATGTGATGCAGTTTCCAGTTCGGGATCGCCAGCGGTGTACCGGTGAGCAGGATCCTCTTGGTGCCTGCCGGGAACACGGAGACGCCGTCTTTATTTCTCTGCTCGAGCTCATCGGCGACTTTATTGGCCATCTCGGCGCAGCGTGCCGGATCATCAAAGAATGCGATCTGCATGATCAGAAGAGCGTCAAGGCCGCTGATCGGGATATTGTCGGCATTCTTTCTCGCATCAAAGATACGGGCCAGAGCCTTTCTCTTCGCATTGATCGTTTTGATCGCGTCGTTGAGACCGTCGACTGTGATCGTATTGCCGGTCAGCTCTTCCATCTTGGCGGCGAAAGCCTTGATCTCATCGGCCCACTTCTGAATGTCGATATCGCGCTTCATCTGCGGCATGTCCATGATGTACATCGGGACATCTTCACCGAGGATCTCATAAGCTTTTTTCTTTGCATCACAGGTCGTCTCACCGACGATCAGATCCACGATGCGGAAGAACGGGCAGGTGCGGTCGAAACGCGCGCCAAGGGATGCCTTGACCAGCGGACAGGTGTTCTTCGGCAGGTACTTCTCGCCGCCGGGCACCCAGAACTGGGATCCGCCGCAGAGGCCTGAGAACAGAGCGCCTGCTGCATTGATGACTTCATCCGGTACATAGACACAGAAAGTGCCGACGACCTTCTTGCCTTCCTTCTGGGCGGCGATCATCTCAGACGGGCGGATGCCGTGGATCTCTGAGACGACAAAGTCATAGAATCCCATGCTCTCGGGGCGGTTTTCCATAGACAGGAAAGTATCGCCGAATGCGGTCGGGAGCACCTGACAGAGCATGTCATGGGTCTCGACGTCCATATCGAGATCTTTCCACATTTGTAAATAATCAGACATAAGTTCCTCCTTTATATTTCGAGTTATTACAAAAAACACTTCCTGTGATTATTGTAAAACCACAGGAAGTATCTGTCTAATCGTTTAATTTAATAGTGATATATATATTATCAGAAATTATAATAAATTATCCGCGGTAATTCTCAAGTGTCCTTACTTCATCTCCCGCCTTTACCTCGCCGGACTTTAAGATCTTGACGAATATGCCCTCACGGGGCATCACGCAGTCGCCTGCTTTGCGTCTTATCTCACAGTCAAAATGACATTCCTTGCCGATCTGAGTGACCTCGCCGACGGCCGTACCGATCTGAAGGATCGTTCCGACCGGCAGCTCATAGAGGCAGATCCCCTCTGTCAGGATGTTCTCGGCGAATGCGCCGGGGAAAAGCTTGAAAGAGATCTTCTCCTGCATTTTGTCGACGCTCTCC
>OMSP01000079.1 GCA_900313775.1 uncultured Eubacteriales bacterium | reverse complement strand
TGATCCCTCTGAACCTCTTTCAAATGACGCTGTGCATTCACGATTCCATCGAACCGGACACCGTAACATTTGAACAACTTTTGTATATATTTCTCCGTCCGAAATGACGAAGTATAGACCCATACTTCATACCCCATATCCTGAAGGGAATGGATCAACTCCGGCGTTCCCAGCCGAAGCCTTTCTTTATAGAGCCGGTTCAGCGGGAACCGCAGCTCCGGCTCTGTCTTATGCGTCTTCGGTGATACGAACAGAACCTCGTCCAGATCAAAGGAAACTCTCATTTTCATACTGCAGGGTCCCCCTCTTATTTCAGTGTTCTCACAATATTCATCACCGTGCCGGACCAGCTCTCTGTCCCGGCATTGATCGGGTATTCCGCAAATTCCTTCGATCCGGTCCACGTCCTGAGGATCATATCCCGGTCAAGATGAAGCGTTTCATGATAATGTCCGTAGATCAGGTTCTGTGCCTTTTTCTGCGCCTCTGCGGAACTCTTCATCTTACGTGCCGCGCCTGTGATGACCCCGGCGACCTTCACGGAGTACTTTTTAAAAGCATCTTCGATGTCATCCTGAGAATAATAGCTGGCAGTATAGACCCAGACATCATATCCCTGCTGATCCAGGAAATGCAGGAGTGCAGGAATGCCGAGGCGTATGCTCTTATTTTCCGGGAAGGACAAAGCCTTATCCGCCGGCTCTCCCTCTTTACAGAACACGACCTCCTCCAGATCCATCGTGACCCGCTTATCATGTCCGGATTCCCGAATCATTCTTTGGATATCAGACTCCTGCGTCAGATTAACGATAGAGATCGGTACCGGATCAAACCCGGTCTTGACTGCTGCCGCCCAGCGATGATGTCCGTTCAGGATCATATATCCGTCCGGAGAGACCTTCTCAACAATGATCGGCTCCTCTGTTCCATTCGGCTGCAGGCTCTTATATCGCGTGATCATCTGTACATATTTGGAGATGATCTGATTGTTCGGTCCGATATCCGGAAAACAGAATTCATCACTCGGATTCGGATGGAGCTGGCTGCACTTTGCCTTTTTCGTAAGCCGCCGCTCCAGAAAACCTGCCTTTACCGGGACCATAACGCCCTGATACTTCCGGATTTCTTCCGCGATATACTCTTCCAGTTTCGTATTCGCCATTGTTCCTCCGAGAACTCTCTTCTGTATACAAATACCGGGATTTACTCAGCCCAGACCACTCTGCCGTCTTTGCGCGGTGCAGCTTCCGGATAGTCTCCTTCGTAATAGCCAACTACGCAATGGCCGATTCCTTCCCATTCGCCTTCAATGCCGAGGTCCTTCAGGATCCCCTCAAATTCCGGCATCTCAAACTCTTCCTTAGCTCTGTGGACCCAGATCCCGCCAAGGCCAAGGGAGTGTGCGGCGAGCAGCATGTTCCCCATCACGAGACTGCCGTCATAAACGCGCATCGGCCACGTTTTATCTCCAAGAACGATCAGAACAGCCGGTGCTCCGTAGAACGGATCGAATCCCTCTTCCCATCCGCCGATCTTTGCATTTGCAGCTGCCAGCTTGTCACGCAGTTCCTTATTGGTCACAGCTACTACGCAAGTCTGCTGCGTTCCCATCGCATTCGGCGCATACAGTCCTGCCTCGATGATCTTCTCCAGATCCTCTTTCGGAGGCATCTCCGGTTTAAAGCTGCGGATGCTCCTGCGTTCTTTCATTGCTTTGATAATGTCGTTCATGTTTTATATCTCCTTCTTTATTGTCTTTTCCCTCTCATGGTAAATTATACATCAATACAAATCGGATAACAAGCGTCATACCGTTATCATTTCATACTCTCTCGACCCGATTCCGAGTTTCTCCGCGTGTTCCAGCGTCTCTTCCCAGGATACATTGGGGTTACTGTTATGCCAAACATCACCGTGATCATGGAAGTGCTCGCTTGCCATATTATCTCCGAGCTGACTGTTCCGGATCGGCTCAGCCGCCTGACACAGGTCTACGCAAGCCTGATCCAGCGCTACAGGATCAAAAGATGCAAGCATTCCGATATCCGGAAGGATCGGGGCATCATTCTCATCGTGGCAGTCGCAGTTCGGAGAAACGTCCGTGATCAGACTGATGTGAAAATGCGGTCTCCCGCTGATGACTGCAGCAGTATACTCCGCCATTTTTCTTCCAAGCATCTGGGGTGCATCTTCATTGTCATTTTTGATTGCATTGAAAGCGCACGCTCCGATGCAGCGGCCGCATCCTACACATTTATCGGAATCGATCCGCGCTTTCTTCTCCTCGTAAATAATGGCATCCGATCCGCACTCTCTGGCACATTTACGGCATCCTCTGCATTTTCTCTCGACCACATGCGGATGTCCACTCTTGTGCTGCTGCATCTTGCCCGCACGGCTTCCGCATCCCATGCCGATATTCTTGATCGCGCCGCCGAACCCGGTCTGCTCATGTCCTTTAAAATGCGTGAGCGAAACGATGATATCGGCATCCATGACCGCCCTGCCGATGTACGCTTCCTTGCAGTATTCCCCGCCCGGAACCGGCACGAGGATATCATCCGTACCCTTAAGTCCATCTGCTATGATGATCTGACATCCGGTCGTTACAGTATTAAACCCGTTCAGATTAGCGCAGTCCAGATGCTCAAGCGCATGCTTGCGGCTGCCCGGATACAGTGTATTACAGTCAGTCAGAAAAGGAAGTCCTCCGGATTCTTTGATCACATCCGCGACCGCCTTAGCATAATTCGGTCTGAGGTATGCCAGATTGCCGAGCTCTCCAAAATGCATCTTGATTGCCACGAACCTTTTTTCCATGTCGATCGATTCGATTCCGGCAGTCCTGATCAGCTTCTGCAGCTTAGAGGTAAGACTTACCCCCAGAACAGTTCTGAAATCCGAAAAATACACTTTTGATTTTCCCATGACTCAAATCCCTTCCTCTCTCTTCTGGAATGATAATATCATACCACGAACACTGGCTTTCGTGAAGAAAAAACGCCGCCATTTCTGGCGGCGATTCAGTCTTATTTCATCTTTTCTTATATAACACGAGTTCCGGGTCAGCACCTTCTTTTCCGTAAGTCGCAACCATGATAAACTCCATGTTTGCAACGACTCCGAAGCATCGTTCCCCACCGAACTCCGATTCCAGCTGGTTTCCAAGATAAGTAGTATTGTCATCCAGAAATCTTGCCTTCATCCCGCTGGGAAGCCTGTATTCCAGATTGACATATTTTCCAACCAGAGCATTCAGCTTATCCAGTTCCGGCATCCCTTCGATATGGAGGTCGTTGATCTCACTGATCAGCTGTTTTTTAAACTCTTCAAACTGTCCCCCATCACTGAGCTGTTCGTATCTCTTCCAGTAATCCAGCGTGGGCAGCTTCTGCTTCATATAAGAACGAGCCTGCTCCTCAGAGAACCCCTGTGCTACCATGTTTGGAACACAGATCTCGATCAGATCGTCCATATCGCTGTAGGTGTAGGTCCCATCTGCGTAACACCATTTGCAGTATTCTTCGTTAAAGCTGCCATCCGCCTCTTTACTGATGATTTCATCTTCCGTCATAGGCATGCCACAGCACTGGCAGACAAGCTGTCTTGGACTGCCGAGAAGCGTGTTGATCGATACCCCGAACAGATTTGACAGCAGCTTGAGCGTGTCTGTATTAGGCTGTGTCTCTCCGGTCTCCCAGCGGCTGACTGCCTGTCTGGTGACCAGAACGCGTTCTGCCAGCTGTTCCTGGGAGAACCCATTCTTCTCGCGAAGCATCTTGATCGTTTCCTGTACACTCATGGTAACGTCCCCTTTCTTCTTTGATCCATCTCCATTATGGACTATCATCCCGAGTCTGACAAGCAACCGGCTGTTGCATCTGCAAAAGAAAAACAGCTCCTCACCTTTTCAGATGAGGAGCCTCAATGATTGATTACATCACATCACTTTACTTTTATTGTGATCGTCACCGTCTTCCAGGCAGAAGCTCCATAGGTTGCGTTGCCTGCCGCTTTGACTTTGACCTTGACCTTGTAAGTTCCCTTCTTCAGGCCCTTCTTGACTGTGACCTTTCCGTTCTTCTTATTGATCGTGATCTTCTTATTGCCTTTGACTTTCTTGTAAGCCTTGGTGCCCTGTCCCTTCTTCGAGAACTTGATCACCTTGGAAACAGCCAGCGTCTGCGATTTCTTCTTCAGCTTGCTGTACTTGACTTTTGCAGTTTTGCCGCTGACTTTCATCGTGTTCGCCTTCAGCTTCGCAATCGATGCTGTTTTGGTCTCATCGCAGTGCAGGCAGGTGAAGGTCCGAACGCCTGTAGCTTTCAGCGTCGGCTTCTTGGTAACTTTTCCTTTATCCCACTCGTGGTACGCCTTAACGGTCCCAACTGCCGTTAGCATTCCGTCTTCATCATCAAGCCGACTGAGCAAAGCAGCTTCACCGTTGAACAAAATATTGCTTTTGTCAATACTCTTATTGAATACATATCCAACGGCAGGCATAAGG
>OMSP01000088.1 GCA_900313775.1 uncultured Eubacteriales bacterium | reverse complement strand
TGGCCAACTTCGATCCGGATTACAGTCGGATACCGGACGGTTTCCTCTCGCATGTCCTGATCAAGGCGGTGCCGATCGCCCTGACGATCTCGGCCTGCGTATTCTCGATCATGATGGTCTGTATGAATGTATACAATTCCAACGCAGGACTGGGCACAGCCT
Source organism: uncultured Eubacteriales bacterium (assembly GCA_900313775.1). Classification (GTDB taxonomy): domain Bacteria; phylum Bacillota; class Clostridia; order Lachnospirales; family Lachnospiraceae; genus RUG842. The sequence continues at coordinate 1,945 of OMSP01000088.1, read as the reverse complement.
GTGTGCTCGTGACGGGGTGGAGCTATATGGCAGCGCTTCGGACGGTCTACGCTCCGTTAAATACGTTCCGCAATGTCGTTATCTATGGCGTCAATGTCATTTTCTTCATAGCCGCCCTGATGTTCCAGAAGCTTCTGGGACTGGGTGCGCTTGAGTTTGGTATGATCGTGCAGGTATTCATCCTGATGACCATATCGCCGATCATTCTGGATTTCCTGACCCGGCTGTTCATGCGTACACAGCGCTGGTTCCTGGCCAGAAGGAAGCAAAGGGAGGTAAGACGATGAAAAAAGGTACTCTATTGATCAAAAATGCGGATTATGTGGTGACTTGCGACAGTGAAGACCGCGTCTTCGAGGATGCTGACATCCTGATCGATGACGAGCGTATCATCGGTGTACGGGGCAAACGCTTCTGGCAGGCCAGCGGCATCACCGCAAAGGGTGACGAGAACCATACAGTAAAAGACTGCGAACCGGATGACGAAGAGTGGCAGGCGGCGGAAGTGATCGATGCCACCGGCATGATCATCTATCCCGGTCTCGTCAATACACACCATCATTTCTATCAGATATTTACCCGCAATATACTGGCGGTACAGAATATGGAGCTCTTCCCCTGGCTGAAATATCTGTATGAAATATGGAAGAATCTGAACGAGGACACCATACACTACAGCACACTGACATCGCTGGGAGAACTGCTGCTCACAGGCTGTACGACAGCTGTCGATCACCACTATGTCTTCCCCGCGGGAGCCGGCAGACTGATCGACCGTCAGTTTGAGGCGGCAAGCCTGATCGGCGCCCGTATGGTGGCGACTCGCGGCAGTATGGATCTGTCAGTCAAGGACGGCGGTCTGCCGCCGGATTCTGTCGTTCAGACGATCGATGAGATCATGGAGGATTCCGAGCGTCTGGTCAAGGCATATCACAGCGCTGAACCATACAGCATGCGTCAGGTCGTGCTCGCGCCCTGTTCGCCGTTCTCGGTATCGGCAGATCTTCTGCGCGAGAGCGCGGTGCTGGCCCGCGAACTCGGCGTCTGCCTGCACACGCATCTGTGCGAGACCATTGATGAGGAAAACTATATGCTCGAGAAAGAGGGCATCCGTCCGCTCGAGTACATGAAGAGGCTCGGCTGGACAGGCAATGATGTCTGGTATGCGCACGGGATCCATTTCACGGACGAGGAGCTCGATTTCCTGGCGGAAACGGGCACCGGTGTGGCGCACTGCCCGATCTCCAATATGAAGCTGGCTTCGGGCGTCGCGAAAGTACCCGAGATGCTGCGAAAGGGAGTCAAGGTCGGACTGGCAGTCGACGGATCGGCGAGCAATGACGGCAGCAATCTGCTCGAGGAGCTGCGCGTCTCCTTCCTGATCCACCGGCTGCAAAAGAGCAACGATGCGCCGAGCGGTTACGATATCTTAAAGATCGCGACAGTCGGCAGTGCTTCGCTGATCGGCCGCGATGATCTCGGGTCGCTTGCGCCGGACAAGGCCTCAGATCTGTTCATGATCGACCGCAGACAGGAGACATTGATCTCGGCTGACCGCGATCCTGCAGCGATGCTCGGTACGGTCGGTTACAAAGGCAAGACCGCCTATACGATCGTCAACGGAAAGGTCGTTGTCAAGGACGGCCGTCTGGTTAATATCGATGAAGATGAACTGGTGGAGAAAGCCAACGCGGAAGCGTTGAGATTGTATCAGTAAAGACAGATATTCTTCTGTAAGACAAATCAAAGATCGCACAGAGAATATGCCCGCTCTCGGTGACTCCTTGGGCTTATTTCGCTGCGTGCCATCTGCATCGCTCCCGCTCCGCATAAGTGCGGGCTGCGCTCCGCTCAGCACGGCACTTGCGAACTTGCGCGTCGGAGTCAAGGTTCGCTTAGCATACTCTCTGTGCGATCTTTCATTGAATCAAAAGGATCTGGTGAT
>OMSP01000009.1 GCA_900313775.1 uncultured Eubacteriales bacterium | reverse complement strand
TCGGAGACAACGTGCATCTCTACGATTTCGTAGATAACCATGATGTCGAACGCATCATGACAAAACTGAACGATAAGAGGCATTTTCTGCCTGTACATGTGCTATTATATACATTACCGGGGATACCATCGGTCTACTACGGATCAGAGTTCGGGCTGGAAGGCAGGAAAGAGAGAGGCTCTGACGCATCACTCAGGCCGGCTCTTTCGCTTGCTGATCTGACCTCGCAGGAGAACCCCTGGCTTTCGGTCATCAAGGCGCTTGGCAGAATATACAAAGAAGAGCCAGCTCTCTGGTATGGTGAATATCGCGAGATGGACCTGACGACTACCAGATACGCGTTTCTGCGCGGAGATCTGCTTGTAACAGTCACGAACAGTGATGCGGAGGAGTGGTTCGACCTGAGGCTGAATGGCTCATACGTGGGAGCACTTCATGGAAGGAAGATCGAATCCGATAATGGCAGACTGAAGTTCTCACTTGAGGGGAACTGCGCTGAAATATGGATTCCCGCCTCGGAGTAAAACAGAATGATCACAGGGATTCTTTGCTGAATTGGGTAAAGAGTTTTCGCTGATGACATAGAAGAAGAGGAGAAAACGATGGCAAAAAAGACTAAAGGAAAAAAGGCAGCAAATGCAGTACCGGAAGTAACTGAAGAAACCGAAGTAACCGAAGAAACCGAAGTAACCGAAGAAGCTGCTCTCCCGCAGCCAAGAAGAAGCATCGCATTTATTGGATCGGAATGTTATCCGTTCGTAAAAACAGGAGGTCTTGGTGATGTCATGTACGCTTTGCCGAAGGCTCTTGCTTCGCTGAATTGCGACGTGAAGGTGATTATTCCCCGTTATCACAGCATCCCCTGGGAATATCAGGAGAAGATGGTCTACCGTGGTTCGTTTGACATGGATCTCTGTGCAGACGGTACATCATATTATGTAGGCATCATGGAGTACGTATGGGATGGAGTGGTATATGACTTCATCGATAACAACGATTTCTTTACGAGTGGCAATCCTTATCTGAACCTTGTCGATGACATCCCCAGATACTGCTACTTCTGCAAGGCAGCTCTGGCGGCTCTTAACTATATGGACTGGATCCCGGACATCATTCACTGCCATGACTGGCAGGCAAGTCTTGTGCCGGTACTGCTCCGTACGCAGTTTGCGAATACACCGATCAAGGATGCCAAGACGATCCTTACGATACACAACCTGCGATTCCAGGGCGTGTACAACATACCTACACTGCGCTACTGGACGAATCTTCCGGAGCACATCTTCAACAAAGACGTGTTCAAGACCGGCTACGAAGATGCCAATATGCTCAAAGGCGGTCTGACTTATGCCGATATCATCACGACGGTAAGCAATACTTATGCGGAAGAAATAGAGACGCCTTTCTTTGGTGAGAACCTGGATGCTCACATGCGTTATCATTCGGGGAAACTTCGCGGTATCGTAAACGGAATCGATACCGTGCAGTGGGATCCTGCGAATGACGACAGACTGGCAGCTATGTACGATATCACGGACGTTCTTGAGAAGAAAAAGGCTAATAAGCGTGCATTGCAGGAGGAGCTTGGGCTGGAAGTTGATGACAGCAAATTCGTGATCGGCCTCATTTCGCGTCTGACCGATCAGAAGGGGCTTGATCTGGTCAATGAGATCCTGCCGACACTCATCGACGGAAATACTCAGGTCGTCGTACTCGGAACAGGCGATATCCGTTATGAGGATTCATTCCGCTGGTTCGAGAATGACTTTAAGGGCAGCGTATGCTCCTGCATCATGTATGATGAAGGAAGAGCGCACAGGATCTACGCAGGAGCGGATGCTTTGCTGGTGCCGTCGCTGTTCGAGCCCTGCGGACTGACGCAGCTGATAGCCATGCGGTACGGAAATGTTCCTATCGTGCGCGAAACAGGAGGATTGAAAGACACAGTAGAACCATATAATAAGTACACAAATGAAGGAAACGGCTTTACGTTCGACAGGTATGATGCAGGCCTTCTGTATGATGCTGTAAACCGCGCAAAGACTCTGTACTTTACGGACCGTGAGCGTTGGGATGAAATGGTTCAGAGAGACATGGCAAAGGATGTATCCTGGGAATCTTCGGCAAGACAGTACAGAAATCTGTATCTTGAGCTGAAACCGTGATCCCGGCAACTGTATTTGAACTGAAGACTTATCTGATGACAGGCAGTGTATATACTGCCTGTCATCTTTGTTAGCCCCAACATACAGTTTTTTTGTTGATCAGATGGTACAAATATGATATAAATGTGTGCTGTAGTTCAAAAAATATGCAATCAATTTCGTTTATTTCCTTGTTTTGAAAGGAGAATACATATAATATTAAAGTATATTGTGGGTATTAGGGACTTCTTTTAAGGTCGTCATTTTGACGGTCGCGACTATTAATTTCATACAGATTCGGAGGAAGACATCATGAGACGGACAGCAGGGAAGGTCATCGCATGGGTATTGATCCTGACGATGATCCAATGGACCGGAGGAGCTTTTTCCTTTGCAGCATCGAGTCAGCCGGTAGATGATACGGCGCCGGTAATGCAAATGGAAGAGCCGGTAGAAGCAGCGGGAGATCTGATAGAGACCGCAGGAGATTCGGCAAAGACAGCGGAAGCTCCAGAAGAGGCGGCCGCAGATTCGGAAGAGTCAGCTGAAGTTCCGGAAGAGGCGGCAGCAGAACCCGAAGAGGCGGAGCCTGAAAAGGAATCCGCAGCTGAGGAAGACGGTGAAGCGGCTTCTGTTGACGTAGAAGAAACAGAAGAAGCGGATGTCGCAGAACCCGAAGAGGCAGATGCTGATTCGGAAAAGGCTGCTTCTAAAACGGAGTACAGATACAGCGACAAGCAGATCGAGGTCGTTGCAACGGTAAAAGATGCAGCCGCGATCCCGGATGATGCTGAGCTGGTGGTCACACCGGTCACCTCCGAGAGCAAAGATTATAATTATAACGCGTATATGGAAGCGCTCAATGCAGACCTGGAAGAGGACGCTTACACAGACGCGAACACACTTCTTTATGACATCGCATTCCTGGTAGATGGGCAGGAGATCCAGCCTGCCGAGGGAAGCGTCGATGTTGCGATTCAATTCAAGGACAATCAGCTGAGTGAAGGTCTGAACGCATCGGGCAAAGACGATGTGCAGGTTTTGCATTTGCCTTTGAAGAAGAGCGTGCAGGAAGACTTTGCCACCACAGCAGAAGCAACAGAGATCGAAGCCGCGGACATTCAGGTCGAACCTGTCGACGCGGAAGTTTCTGTTGGGAAGAAGGAGAGCACTTCCTTCACTGCTGAGACATTCTCTGTATGGGCGTGGAATAACGGCGCAGCCGGCACCATCACGATTCCGGAACTGGAAGGGGAGTTTGGACCGGATGCACCGCAGTACGAGCTGAATGGCCCCTTCGGATCGCTTGCGAACTTCGGTGTCGTTGGCTTCAGCGAGATCGATCAGAGCGACCATTTGCATTCCAATTTCGCAACCAGGAAATATGTGTTGAACACTTCGGCCGGATTCGGAATGAGAGAGAATAAGAATGGGGTCACGAACACCCATAAGGAACTCTACTATATCGGCGAATCCATTACCGGAAGCCAGGGATCCACGAATATGGAAATCCACGTTCCGGATTCCATCCTTCTGTTAGGGCATGATCTGGGCGCAAGCGGGACCCTTACGGGCGGACCCAACGCGAACAACTACAGCATCAATGTCGGTGGGAAGACGATCAATGTTACTACCGGGGACAAAGTCGCAGTGCAGGAAGGAAGCGGCTATGTTGCCAAGAGTATCCGGCAGGAGCCTGCAGATTCTCATTATGTGGATCTGGACAAGATGAAAGAAGAGGCAGAAACCCTCTCTAATAAGCTTGCAGACAGGACTGCCTCCGAGGTAACGGTGACGCCGGGTGACAACAACGTTTTGATCGTTGAGAGTCCGAACGCTACCATCGGCTGTATGAATTTCAATGCTTCCGACTTTGCCGGAAAAACACTTAAGATCGACGAAGCAAATGTTGCAAACAGAGAGCATCTGCTGATCATCAACATCGATGCAGCTGGTGCAGATTCAATTACTTTGCCTCAGCTCGAGCTCAGTAATACGAGCGAGACATATAATGGCGAAGTCGTTCAGTGGACGAAGGGAAATGTCGTTGTCAACGTGATCGATTCTACCAAGCCGGACAGACTGTTTACGGGTACGGTCAATACTCAGGCTGGTCTGTTCCAGGCCAGTATCCTTGCTCCGGATGCAGAAGTGATCGTGAATGCCAGTGTCAATGGACAGGTGTTTGGTGACATAGTCCGGCTCAACATGGAGCTTCACAGAGACTCGATCACATTCACCAACTCGATCCCGTCGGTCGGCGGTATCAGAGTCGCGAAGACGATGAACGGATCCAGCATTATTACGCCGGATACCTATAGCTTTAAGCTGGAAGGACTGAATTACAATGGACATCAGGCTCCGATGCCAGATGGTTCCAACGGAAACACTAAGACGGTTTATGCTCAGGCAGACGGACTCGTCACGTTTGGATTCCTGAATTTTGACGAAGACGAATTCGATGCCGGAGTAAGAGACTATCGTTATAAAGTGTCAGAGGTGATTCCGGCCGGAGCAACCGATATCGGTGACAATCATAAGCTTTCCGGAAATGTATCTTATGATGCTAATGAATATATCATTGAGGTCCATACCAGAAGAGGATCCTCTGGTGGTATCGGTATCAAGGGTTACACGATCTATGACGCTTCGGGCAATGTTCTTGATGAAATAAGCTATGACGCTGGTAAAAAGGGCGTCGTGACTTTCGAGAACGCTACGGGAGGCAATACTGCCAAGATTTCGCTGAAAGCAACAAAGTCATTTAATGGTGACACATGGCCGGAGAATGGGTTCAGCTTCCAGGTGGCGAAGAAGGCCGTTAACAGAGGCTCGGGCATAGAAACTGATTCGAACACATTGAGCTGGGCTATGCCTCCTTTTGACTGGCAGATTCAACAGGGGCTGTTCCATCCGATCGTAAATGTAACAGAAGGTAGTCCGGTTGCGATATTTGATCAAATGGAGTTCCAGAACGCCTGGACGTATTACTATACTCTGAAGGAGATCATTCCTGGCGGTGCCGAAGTGAGCGCAGACGGTAAGATCGCTGTGAAAGACGGCATCATATATGATAATACAGAACACGAGGTTGTTGTTACTGTAAGAGAAATCAACGGACAGAAGTATGCTTCCGTTAAGTATGATGGGAAGAATTCGCTGACGATCGCAAACAAAGTCGAGAAGCAGTCCGGAGACCTCGAGCTGACGAAGACCATCAAGGGCGACATCACTGAGGAAGAGGCGGAAGGTGCTCTGAAGTTCGAAAGCAAGACGGAGGACGGAAAGTGGCTCGGCAAGGACGGCAAGCTGTCTGATGAGAAGGTCGAACTGACGCGGAAGGACTTCCAGCACACGGAAGGAACCAAGGAATACACGCTGAAGATCGAAGGTATCGATCTTGGCAACTACACAGTCACTGAGACGACGAAGGATGTCGACGGCAAAGACGTTACTGTGAAGTACAGCGTCAACGGCGGCGAATCGACCGAAGGAGAATCTGCGGCAGCAGAAGTCAAGAACGGTGAGACTACCACTGTTGCGTTCGAAGATG
>OMSP01000104.1 GCA_900313775.1 uncultured Eubacteriales bacterium | reverse complement strand
GCAGGGAGCTCCCCGTGTCATTGCAGGGCGAGACAGTCTACTATATGGGACCCTCCCCGGCCAGACCGGGACAGGTCATAGGCTCTGCAGGTCCGACGACGGCAGGACGCATGGACCGCTATACACCGGCGCTTCTGGATCAGGGGATACTTGGCATGATCGGCAAAGGCAGACGAAATGACGCGGTCAAAGAGGCGATCCGCATTCACGGAGCAGTATACTTTGCTGCTATAGGCGGCGCCGGAGCGCTTTTGTCGAAATGCGTGGAAGCCGCGGAAATAGTGGCTTACGAGGATCTGCAGACGGAGGCGGTCCGCCGTCTGAAAGTACGCAGTCTGCCGGTCGTGGTCGCTGTGGACTGCCGCGGAAACGACCTTTATGAGCGGTGAGGAGCCAAAAACGCGCGCAACGAAAATGATACCTATAAAACAAAAAAATTCCACGAATCATTGACAGAAATTTGAGTATTTGATAAAATCAAAGAAGCCTATCGGGGGAGTAGATAGGGTTTAGTTAATAAGGAGGACAATCGATATGCAACTTTCTTTTGGGGAGCAAGTCAAAATTGTCTTAAAAAGACAGGGAATCACCATCAAAGAACTGGCCAGCAGAATAGAGGAACAGACCGGGAAAAAAATGTCCCGGCAGAACCTTACTCAGCGTCTGGGACGTGACAATTTCCAGGAAAAGGATATGTTTATGGTCGCGGATGCTCTTGGTTGTTCTTTGACTATCAACCTGTTGGAGGAAGAGGAAGTACCGGCGCGCGAGGAGAAGGTGATCGCTAAACCTGTTCAGGCAGAGCCTTCACCGGAACCGGCAGCAGAGCCGGCCGCAGCTCCGGAGGAGAAGAAGTCCAAGTTCAGCCCGTTCGGTTGGTACAAGAGCAACCGCAAGCGCGCTGAGGAGGAAAAGCCTGAAGAACCGGCAAAGGAGCCTGTAGCTGAAGCTTACGAAGAGCCCGAAGAGAAGCCCGAGCTCACTCGTGAAGAGCTCATGAAGGAACTCAACGCAGATATCGCGGCGCTGGGAGACGCCGATACAGTCGGACTGGATGATATTCCGGAGCGCGGTTCCTTCGAGGCGGATCCTGAGAACAAGCACGCGTTCGAGAGGGAGAAACAGGCACTGCTGAAAGCGCAGGCCGCAGACCGCGAAGCAGAACTTCCGGCCGAGGAACTTCCTTCCACAAGCATCAATCCATATACACTCAGAGAGTATAAATCGAATACAGTCAGGGCTCACGCCTCCCGTATCGGTTATGTCCAGGTATACAGCCGCGCCGATCATGCGTGGAAAGACATGACGGAATGGGCGTTTATGGGCGAGCAGGAGCGCAGGAAAGCGCTGCTCGGCAAACAGTACGAGGAGCCCACTTATCTCGATTGATCTGACAGGAGACATACAGCGATGAAATGGGAACAGTTATTGTGTCCCAAACGAGAACGGCCTTCCACCTCACGGGCGAAGGCCGATTTGCGCAGCGAGTTTGAGAAGGATTACCACCGGATCATTGGCAGCGCATCTTTCAGGCGTCTGCAGGACAAGACACAGGTCTTTCCTCTGGATCGCAGCGATTTTGTCCGCACACGCCTGACTCACTCGCTGGAGGTCTCTTCTTTTGCGCGTTCTCTGGGATACGGCATCGGCGAACGCATCATGTCAGAGGGCCTGGATCCGGACTTCACGGAGGAGAACCGGGAGGATATGTGCAGTATCCTGCAGTGCTCCGGCCTTATCCACGATATCGGCAATCCGCCCTTTGGTCACTTTGGTGAGTCAGCGATACGCAGCTGGTTCAAAGAGCATCTTGAATCACTCTCCTACAACGGACGTAAAGCAGGAGAGCTTCTGTCTGAACAGATGAAAAATGATTTTTATCATTTCGAGGGCAATGCACAGGCACTGCGTCTGGTCAGCAAACTCCACTATCTTCTCGATGAACACGGCATGAATCTGACTTACGGGCTGTTGTCATCTGTGATCAAATATCCCACTTCCTCTCTGGAGATCGATCCGCAAGCGGCGGACATAAAACGCCGCAAGATGGGGTATTACTATGCTGAGCGGGAACTGTTCGCGAGGATACAGGAATATACGGGTACACAAGGAAGCCGTAATCCGATGGCGTTTATCCTTGAGGCAGCCGATGATATCGCCTATCTGACGGTCGATATCGAGGATGCGTTTATCAAAGATTTCATTCACTATGAACAACTGTACGAAGCGCTAAAAGATGTTCCGATGATCCGCAGTGAAGGCAATGTATTTGAGCCGTCCGCGGCTCTTCAGAAACTCTATCTGAAAGCGCAGGAAAGAGGAGATTACGAACCCGAGGAATACGCAGTCAAGAACTGGATCGTACAGGCACAAAACATCCTGATCTCCTGTGCCGCGAGGTCGTTTGCCGATCACTATGACGAGATCATGACCGGGCGGTACACCCACGAACTGTTTTCCGGGACGCCGGCGCAGCCTCTGGTCGAGTGTTTGTCAGCTACAGCCTACGAGCTGGTCTTCTACTCTGATCCGATCTACGACATGGAGCAGAGGGAGTCTGTCATCATCAACTTCCTGATCGACCATTTCGTCAGCGCGGTGATTGAGATCGACGAAGACAGAGAGTCTGAGCTGGAGAGCCTGATGCGGGTGGCGCCGTTTATCTCGGACAACTATGTGCATGCGTATCGCTATTGGTCAGCGCAGTGTGATGAAGTCGAGAAATTATACCTTCGCCTGATGCTGGTGACAGACTATGTCTGCGGTATGACGGACAGCTATGCCGAGCGTCTGTATCAACGCCTGAAAGGCGGTTTACAATAGGTCGGTTTTTGACATAGACATAGGGGTATGATAAACTTGAAATGCTGTAAATATAGGAAAAAGTATTGATGAGGTGAAGGATTTTGGATAAATACGAATATCAAGTCAAAACTGAAGAAATGCTCCAATACATGGACCAGAAAGACTACAAGAAGGCCATGGAGATTGCTGACGGGATCGACTGGAAACACGTGAAAAACGTCCTAATGCTTTGCAAAGTCAGTGAAATATACGAGTACAACCGCGACTATCAGCGAAGCCGGGAAGTACTCTTCTTTGCGTATGACCGTCGTCCCGGGAGCCGTAAGATCGTCTACCGTCTGGGGACGCTGGCGTTGAAGTTGGGTGATACCGACGAAGCGCAGGATTGCTATGAGGAATATGTCAATCTGGCGCCGAAAGATCCGAACCAGTATGTGCTGCGTTACAAGATCCAGAAAGCCAAGGGCGATCCGGTCGCGGAGCAGATCCGTACGCTTGAAGATTTCAAAAAAGTCGAGTACATCGAGAAGTGGGCTTATGAGCTCGCTAAGCTCTATCACGAGGCAGGACGCAGCGAGGAATGCCTCGCAGAGTGCGATGATCTGATCCTGTGGTTCTCCGAAGGCAAATATGTCTTCAAAGCAATGGAACTGAAGAAACAGTACAAGCCGCTGACTCCGCTTCAGCAGGAGAAATACGACCAATTCCTTGAGGAACAGAAAGAAGCGGAAAAATTCAGCCGCGACAAGACCGAGAATGAACAGATAGCAGACGCCGTACAGGAAGATCTGCCGGTTGAGTTCAGAGATCGCACCAATCAAGAGGAGATCGATATCGATGCAGACAAAGACAAGATCCTTGCCGCGCAGATTGACAGAGAGAGGCGTGAAACGCTTGATCCGAAAATCTCAACTTTCGCAGGACTTGCGCAAGCTCTCGAAGCAGTCACGGAAGGCGGCGCGAAAATTGCAGAAAAGCTTGCCGATGCCGTCGGATCCGGAGAACAAGAAAAAGCAGAAGAGCCGGCTGTTGAAGACAGTGCTGCTCCTGAAGACGATACAGCTGATACGCCGGCAACGGGCTTAGACGCCCTGTTAGCTTCCTGGGAGAACGGTGAAGATACTGCCGCGGCAGAGGAACCGGCAGCCGAAGAGCCTGAGACCCCTGTCGAGACAGAGGATGAGATCGAATTTGAAGAGATCGATCTGGATGATATCGCGGCGAAAGCCGAAGAACCCGAGATCCCTGTCGAAGAGGAACCGGCAGCCGAAGAATTGTTTGAGATTGAAGAAGAACCTGCAGTTGAGGAGCCGGTCGAGGCCGAAGAAGAGCCGGTCGCTGAGGAGCCGGTCGAGGTCGAAGAAGAGCCGATAGCAGAGGAGCCGGTCGAGGCCGAAGAAGAGCCGGCAGCTGAAGAACCGGTCGAGGCCGAAGAAGAACCGATCGAGGTGGAGGACGATGACCTGGCAGAGGCGGCAGAAGACGCTCCGAAAGTCAATGCGCAGGAGATCAATCTCGAGAGCTTCCTGGCTACTCTGAAAGAGGAAGACAAAGAACCGGAGGAAGAAGAGTTCTCTGCGGAAGAAGAACCGGCACCGGTACAGGAAGCTGAAGACAAAGCAGCTGTCGATGAGGAACTGGAAGCACTGAGAACAGCCAAGACCAAGGAGTTCCATCTGCATCCTGAACTGGAAGCGGAGATCGCAGAAGAGGAAGCCCTTGAAGATGAGATCTTGGAGGAGGCGACAGATGACTTCGCCGGTCAGCTCGAGGAAAGCTTCCTGCAGGATGTTACAGATGACTTTGAGGAAGAAGATTTCGTAGAGGATTTCGAGGAAGAAGACTTCGAGGAAGAAGTATACGCGGAGGATGACTTTGACGAGGAGGATCTGGAAGACGCTTTCTCAGAGGAAGACTTTGAGGAAGAGGATGATTTCGACGAAGAAGATCTGCTGGGCGCCGCTGAAATAGAAGAAGAGTTCCCCGAGGAGGAACTGCCCGTGACACAGCTCCCCGAAGACGAGTTCGCCGAGGATGACCCGTTCTCCGAGGAGATCCTCGAAGAGTTTGACGAGGAAGAGATCGCGGATGATTTTGATACCGGCTCGCTCGAAGTAGAGGATGAGGTCGAAGAGCGGATGAATCAGTCTGACGGTGGCGTATCGTTTGATACGGGCTTTGTCGTACAGGGACGTTACGATCTCGAGTCACAGAGTGAAATCGGTCTGAAGGCCGGCATGACACAGGAGCAGAAGGAGTTGTTCTCCTATTTCGTTCCGGTTCAGGGCATGAGCGAGCAGATCGTGACCGTACTTGAAAATGACGCTAATTGTACCGACCGCTACGGAACATCCCGTACAGGCAATCTCATCATTATCGGACACAAGGGATCCGGCAAGACCGTTCTGGCTGTCGATATCGTCAAGGCGCTGCAGAAGAACCGCAATCTCGCGAAGGGCCGTGTGGCTATCATTGATGCAGATAAGCTCAATCACAAAGATATGAGGGCCATCATAGCGAGACTGGCAGGAGGAGCGCTCATCATTGAGCAGGCCGGAGGTTTGAGCGCCGAGACAGTTCACCAACTCAATGAGCTGATGGAAGGTCAGACCAAGGAAATGTTTGTTGTTCTGGAGGACGAGCAGGTGCCGGTCAGCCAGATGCTGGCACAGTATCCTGAATTCGCGAGCAAATTTACTTCCAAGTTGGAGGTGCCGGTCTTCATCAACGATGATCTGGTTGCTTTTGGTCAGACCTACGCCAAGGAAAACGGTTTCCGGATCGATGAGATGGGCATTTTGGCGCTCTACAGCAGGATCGACGCGCTGCAGCGCGAGGATCACGCCGTGACGGTCGCGGAAGTCAAGACCATTATGGATGGAGCAATGCAGCACGCGAACAGAAAGTTGTTCAAGCGCAGCAAGGACGGCAGCAACCGTATCCTGATCCAGGAGGCGGATTTCCAGAAGTAATGATTCAAGGATAATCAAGCAGTTTCAACCACAAACCGGGGTCCGCCCCGGTTTGTGTGCCTTAAGAGGAAGAACCATGAATGATGAAGCTTATATGAGAGAAGCGATCAGAGAGGCGCGAAAGGCCTATCGCAGGAAAGAGACACCGATCGGATGTGTGATCGTTCGAAATGACAAGATCATCGCGCGAGGGCACAATGAGCGCGATCACAGGGGGAATGTCCTGGCACACGCTGAAATTGAAGCCATACGAAAAGCCTGCCGCAAAGTGAAAGACTGGCGGCTGGAGGGATGTACGATCTATGTGACATTGGAACCCTGTCCGATGTGCGCAGGTGCGATCGTGCAGGCGAGAATGGACAGGCTCGTGATCGGCGCGATGAGCCCGAAAGCAGGCTGCGCCGGGTCGATCCTGGATCTGATGCATGTACAGGAGTTTAACCATCAGGTGGAGGTAGAGACGGGCGTACTGGGGGAAGAATGCAGTAAGTTATTGAGTGATTTCTTCTCTGAGTTGAGGGGCTGAAATAAGTTGTGCTTTACGGGTTGCTGCGCTTCGCTCTCGCAACTCTGCCCATCATTCGCAAAATAAAAGTGTGCGCCGCGCTTCGAACGACACCACACAAACGTTACCTGACAATCCGACTCCGCCCAGGCACCCTCACGGCACATGATCGAACAAGCTTAGTGCTGCTTTGTTCCCAACCTGACACGGTTCACAAGACGATCATTGCATGAGACCCGGACATCAACGCCTTCATGAAAGGGCTGCTTCATATGACATCGCCCTCAGACGCGGCATCACCCCTGCTATAGCGGATTTCAGGTACAGGGCGCCGCTACTGCCCCGGCTGCACATGGGTCATTGTAACAAGGTTCCCGCGGATAGTCAATCCGCGGGTCTTCTTATACCACAGCTCAGTTGAAATTGAGAGGAAAAAGGTATAGAATAACTATAACTGTACTTTATTACTATATAATTTGTTTTTTGTATCATTATGAGCGGTATTAAAAGTCACAAAAGAGCACAAACACGCGCCCGCAGACCGGTGTCAGGCCAACGGCAGTCACAGGCCGGAGCCGGACGTACTTCTGCTTCCACCGGTTCAAGGAGGACATCGTCTGTGTCGTCACAGCGGCGGTCCGCATCCGGATCGCGAAGGACATCTTCTGCATCGTCGCGTCGGCGTCCCGCATCCGCGTCATCCCGCAGGGCAGGCACCGGATCTCAGAGGGTAAGGCGTACGATCCGCCCTTCCGCAGCGGACAGATTCAAGAGAAAACTGCCGTTTATCATCGCGGCTGTCGCGCTGATCCTGCTGGTTTGGGGAGGGCTGACTGTCAAGCATTGGGCGTTCCTGCGCCATTACGACAAGAACAAGATCGTCACCACTGTTAAGATCGGGCCGGTGGATGTATCCGGTATGACAAAGAAACAGGCAGCAGACGCGGTCAAGGACTATATGAAACTCTGCCGCAAGAGCACAATGACACTGGCGGTGGGCGATGACAGTGCACAGCTTGATATGAAGGACTGCGATCTGACGATCAAAAACAAGACCAAGATGGCTGAAAAAGCTCTTGCTTACGGGTCCAAGGGCTCTGTCAATCAGCGATATAAAAAGATCAAGGCACTGGAGAAGGAACCATATGTAGTACCGCTTCGGATTTCTCTGGATGAAAAAAAGACCGGAGAACTGATTCAGGAGGAGTGCTCTCCGTATCTGAAAGGTCCGAAAAACGCCACACTGGAGGTCAAAGGGGATAAGATCAAGACGACCAAAGGTAAGTCAGGCATCGTTGTTGACAACAAGAAGACAGTCAGCAGTATCGTAAAGAAGATCAACAGCAACTGGAACGGCGGTGAAGTAGTCGCCAAAGTCTACACCAAAAAGGTAGAGCCGGATATCTCAGAAAAAGAACTCAAAAAGCTTAAAGATGTCCTCGGCACTTATGAGACGAGTTTTGCCGGTTCAGAAGAAGGCCGTGAGCAGAATATTTCCAACGGCGTTTCACTGATCAACGGCAGTGTAGTCAAGCCGGGAGAGACGTTCTCGGCAGACGAAGCCATGAGGCCATACACGGAGGATCACGGTTATACAAGAGCAGGTTCCTATGAGAACGGCGATGTCGTAGACTCGCTGGGCGGCGGCATTTGCCAGGTGTCAACGACTCTGTACAATGCTGTACTCTATGCGGAATTGGAAGTGGTGCAGCGCCAGTCGCATTCAATGCGCGTACCCTATGTCGATCCGGGACGGGATGCTGCGATCGCGGGCGATGTCAAAGACTTTAAGTTCAAGAACAACACAAAACATCCGATCTATATCTACGGCTATGTCAAAAACGAGGCGGTGACGATGTCTATCTACGGCATAGAGACACGGCCGAAAGACCGTGAGGTCGAATTCGACAGTCAGATC
>OMSP01000120.1 GCA_900313775.1 uncultured Eubacteriales bacterium | reverse complement strand
TCCCGAAGTATGTCGTCTGTAACGGCGATGAGGGGGACCCGGGTGCATTCATGGACGGATCAGTCCTGGACGGTGATCCTCACAGTGTCCTGGAGGGTATGGCTATCTGTGCGCTGGCTATCGGAGCCAAACAAGGCTTCCTGTATATCCGCGATGAGTATGCCACAGCCGTCAAACATGTCCGAAAAGCGATCAAAGACGCTGAGGAGAGGGGTATCCTGGGAGATTCCATTCTGGGATCAGACAAGGAACTGCATCTGTCAGTCGTACGCGGAGGCGGCGCTTTTGTCTGCGGCGAGTCCACGGCGCTCATGCAGTCTGTCGAGGGCAAGGTAGGCGAGCCGCGCGCCAAGTATATCCGCTCAGTTCAGAGAGGACTCTGGGATCACCCGACCGTGCTGAACAATGTCGAGACACTGGCCAATATCCCCTATATCATCCGCTACGGCGGTGAGCATTTTGCCTCCATCGGAACAGAGGGCAGCAAGGGCACCAAGGTCTTTGCCATGGTCGGCAAAGTGCGCCGGACCGGTCTGGTCGAGATCCCGATGGGCGCCACCCTGCGGGAACTGATCTTTGAGATCGGCGGCGGCATCCAGAATGACCGTCCGTTTAAGGCGGTGCAGACCGGAGGACCTTCCGGTGGCTGTATCCCTGAGAGCATGCTCGATCTTCCCGTCGATTTTGACACTCTCAAAGAGTACGGCGCGATGATGGGATCCGGCGGCATGATCGTCATGGACGACCGCAGCTGCATGGTCGAAGTCGCCCGTTATTATATCCAGTTCCTCTGCGGCGAGAGCTGCGGTAAATGCACTCCCTGCCGTGAAGGACTCAAGCAGATGCTTGCGATCCTGACAGATATCTGCGAAGGCCGCGGGAAGATGGAGGATCTGGATCTGCTCGAGGACATCTGCGAGACGATGAAGGACAGCTCGCTCTGCGCGCTCGGTAAATCGGCGCCCAATCCGGTGCTGACGACGCTCAAATACTTCCGTGAGGAGTATGAGGCGCACATCAAAGAACACCGCTGTCCTGCCGGCGTCTGCACAAATCTGACTAAATTTGCCATCGATCCGGATAAATGCAAGACCTGCGGAGCCTGCAAGAGAGCCTGTCCGACCGGAGCTGTCTCCGGCGAGCCGAAGGTCGCACATGCGATCGATCCGGCCAAATGCATCAGCTGCGGCAGCTGCCGTGAGGCCTGCAAATTCGACGCGGTACTGACGAAAGGGAGGGATGAGCTATGATTATCAAGATCAACGGTCAGGACTGCTCCTGTGAAAAAGGCGAGTACCTGCTCGATGTAGCAAGAAGAAACGGCTTCTATCTCCCCACACTCTGCAACCATGACGCGTTCGAAGGGCAGGGCTGCTGCCGTCTGTGTATCGTTGAAGTGTTTGAGCGCGGAAGGGGCAAGATCGTCGTCTCCTGCGTCTATCCGGTCGAGAGCGAGATACAGGTGTTTACCGACAGCGATAAGGTCGTGCGGCAGCGCCGTATGATCCTCAACCTGCTGCGTGCAAGAGCGCCGGAAAGTCCGGAGATCGAAGCGATGTGCAAGGCTTACGGGGCTCCCGAGATCAAGCGTTTCGTTCATATCGACGGAAGCAAATGCGTGCTCTGCGGGCTCTGCGTCAAGGCGTGCAATGAGCTGTCAGTCGGTGCTATCTCCACCGCGATGCGCGGCGTGGAGAAGGAAGTCATGCCGCCGTATGCCGAGCCGAGTGAGGTCTGCGTCGGCTGCGGAAGCTGTGCACACGTCTGCCCGACAAATGCCATTGATATAGAAGAGACAGAGGATACCCGCACGATCTGGGGCAAGACCTTCGAGTTAGTACACTGCCGTAGCTGCGGCTGTGTCATCGGCACGCCCGAGGAGATAGCCTGCGCCGCCGAAAAGAGCGGAGAGGAACCCACGGATCTCTGTCCGGATTGCCGCAAGAAAGAACTGGCACTGGCCATGAGAAATGTATACAGCCATCAATAGTTTTCGCCTTTTCAAATGAGGTGGACGAGCCTCATTTCGAATAGGACCGGGCATAAGACTCTCAGTCTTATGCCCCTTTTGTTTGGTTGCTTAGACAACGGAATGACGATATAATTAAACATTGATAGCATTTCAATCTGCGATGGACGAGTCGGAGGAAGAAACAACGGATGAGAGCGAGACGACGCTCAATCAATATCCTGCTGGTGGTCGTGTTGGCGGCCCTTGTCATCGCCTGTCTCTGTGTCGGCAAATACAGCGTGTCTGTACCTGATTGTTTCAGGATCCTGACCGGAGGACAGGGATCTTCCCCCATGGATGCAAAGATCGTTCTGGGCCTGAGACTTCCCCGCGTGCTTGCCACGGTCGTGGTCGGCGCTTCGCTGGCACTGTCCGGAGCGGTCTACCAGGGGATCTTCAAAAACCCGTTGGTCAGTCCCGATTTTCTGGGTGTCTCGGCAGGCGCCTGCATCGGTGCGGCACTCGGTATCCTGGCGTCTTTCGGCGGCACACTGATCCAGATCTGTGCTTTTGCAGGCGGACTCATCGCAGTCTTTTTGACTCTGCTTATTCCCAAGGCGGTGCGAAGCACTTCCAATATCATGCTCGTCCTCTCCGGTATCATCGTATCCGGTGCGATGAGTTCTGTTCTCGGATTTATAAAATACATAGCTGATCCCGAGACGCAGCTGGCGGCCATCACCTACTGGCAGCTCGGCAGTTTTGCCGATGCCAGGATGATCAAGGTAGTCAGCGTCCTTCCGCTGTCTGTTATCGCGGCGGCAATTCTGATCGGGATGAGCTTTTGGATCGATGTCATGTCGCTCGGCGAGAGGGAGGCATCGGCACTTGGCGCGAATGTACCGCTCATGCGGGGCATTTGTATCGTCTGCGCGACGATCCTCACAGCCGGAGCGGTCTGTATTTCCGGAACGATCGGTTGGATCGGACTGGTCATTCCCCACTTCGGAAGGATGCTGGTCGGATCCTCCAACAAGAGGCTGTTGCCGAGCGCCTGTCTGCTCGGGGCGATCTTCATGCTGCTGGTGGATACAGTGACACGCATCATCGGACCGGCGGAAATGCCGGTCAGCATACTTACAGGTATCATAGGCGCGCCATTCTACGCATGGCTGTTGTACAGACAGAGGGAGAGGCTGAGATGATCTATACGATTAAAAATCTGACCTTCTCCTATCCGGGAACAGAGAGGAAAGTCCTGAGAGAAGTCTCCTTCGAATTGGGCCGCGGAGAGATCATGTCTGTCCTCGGACCAAACGGAGCCGGCAAGACGACGCTCCTGTCTTTGATGATGGGATTTCTAAAAGCGGACAGCGGGAGCGTTCTGATAGAAGAAGAGCCGATCAGGCAGATGAATGCGAAGCAGATAGCGTCAAAGGTCGGTTATGTGCCGCAGATCCATGAGCCGTCGTTTGACTACAGTGTGCGCCATTTCATCATGATGGGCGTGGCTCCGGGGAAAGGCCTGTTCGGGGGGCCGTCAGCCGACGATCAGCGGCGCTGTGATGAGCTGATGGAAGAGCTCGGCATTGCGAAGCTGGCTGACCGTTCATATCTGCAGATCAGCGGCGGTGAAAGACAGCAGGCATTGATCGCGCGTGCCGTTATGCAGGATCCGAAAGTCATCCTCTTTGATGAGCCGACAGCGCATCTGGATTACGGCAATACCTACCGGACCCTGAAGATGGTCCGCTCCATGGCAGAGCGGGGGTTTGCGGTAGTCTTAACGACTCACGATCCGAACCAGGCACTTCTTCTCGGAGGCAAAGCCGGGATCATCGACCGGGAAGGACATATGATCAGCGGCACGGTCGATCAGATCGTGACGGAGGAGAGGCTGGCCGAGGTCTATGACTGCGATCTCAAGCTGGTGACGATAGAAGAAATGGACAGGATCGCATGCGTGACACCGGCGTTGTGATGA
>OMSP01000099.1 GCA_900313775.1 uncultured Eubacteriales bacterium | reverse complement strand
CGCGATGGAGAACGGCAGCAAGGACCGGTATTTCCAGGAAAATGCAAGAAAATTGGTTCCCGAGGGTGTCGAGGGACGCGTAGCCTACAAGGGGATGCTTGAAGATCAGGTGTTCCAGCTTGTCGGCGGTATCCGTGCCGGTATGGGTTACTGTGGAGCAGCGAACATCGATGACCTGCATAAGCAGAGCAGTTTCATCAAGATCTCTGCCGCTGCACTCAAAGAGAGCCACCCGCACGATATCCATATTACAAAAGAGTCGCCGAACTACAGTTGGGAGGCGTGATCTGCCGATGAGCTACCGAAGGCGGAGCAGGCCCTCAAGAAGAACCTCAGGGAAGAACAGCCGGCGCGCGCTGTGGCTTCTGATCGCTTTTTTCCTGTTCGCCCTGGTGCTGTTCATCCACACCAGGTGTTCATCAACGACTGATGACGAGGGGAGAGGAAAACTGCATATCAAGGGCACGAGACCGGAGCTGGATGTGCAGCTGCTGTCCGTTAACCCGTATTCCAGACCCGGTATCCAGGTCGATCATATTGACGGGATCGTGATACACTATACAGCCAATCCCGGTGCGAGCGCGCAGGCCAACCGCAATTATTTCGAACAGCTGGCAAGCAGTAAGACGACCAAGGCCAGCAGCAATTTTATCGTCGGACTGGACGGTGAGATCATTCAGTGCATACCGACCTGGGAGATCGCATATGCCTCCAATGAGCGCAACGGGGATACTGTATCGATCGAATGCTGCCATCCGGATGAGACAGGACATTTTGAGGACGCCACTTACCGTTCGCTGGTACAGCTGACCGGATGGCTATGCATAAAATACGGTCTGTCAGCAGACAAAGTGATCCGCCATTATGATGTGACCGGCAAGAACTGTCCGAAGTATTTTGTTGAAAATGAGGAGGCCTGGAAGGCCTTCCGTTCTGATGTCGCTTACGCGCTCAAACACGGGGAATGAGGAGTGCCATGTTTAAACCATTCTATCCTGATAAATGGGTCGACAGTACATACAATATAGACTTCGAAGATCTGTATAAGCGGGGATATCGGGGTATTATTTTTGATATAGACAATACTCTCGTTCCTCACGGCGCACCGGCAGACGAGCGAGCTGTCGAGCTCTTTGACCGACTGCGCGAGATCGGATTTGAAAGTATCCTCCTGTCCAACAACGATGAAGCGCGCGTGGATATGTTCAACAAAGACGTGCATACCCATACGCTCTGTCATGCTCACAAGCCGTCTAAAAAAGGCTATCTGGCCGCGATGCAGATCATGAACACTACGAAGGAGACGACGTTGACCATAGGAGATCAGCTTTTCACCGATATGTGGGGCGCTTATAAGGCCGGCATTTATAAGATCCTCGTAAAACCTATTCACCCCAAAGAAGAGATTCAGATCGTTTTGAAGCGGATCCTTGAAAAACTGATCCTTGCCCGATACAAACGAAAACAGAGAATCCAAAGATTTAGACAGAGGAAACAGTGATCCGGATCCTCAATGAGACCTTGCGCCGCCGTCTGCACAGCAGCCGGCGGTTCCTTTATGCTCTCATCATGTTGACATCGTACGGGGATGGGAGTAGGATATACACAGATACCCCCAGGGGGTATACGGATTCGGGCAAAAAAAATATCAAAGGTGCATAAAACTATGTCAGAGAACGTGAACACTAAGAAGGACGCCGTCTGTCCGTCGTGCAGCGAGCGCAAAAAGAAACGCACAGCCGATGAGCAGGCTGCGCTGATCAAAAGGCTGCGCCTTGCAGAAGGGCAGATAAGGGGTATCCAGAAAATGGTGGAGAATGACGCATACTGTCCGGATATCCTTCTGCAGATCAAGGCAGTGACAAATGCGCTCAACAGTTTCAACAAAGAGCTCCTCGCCTGTCATATCAGAAGCTGTGTGGCGGAGGATATCCGCGCGGGCAGAGACGAGGCTGCGGAGGAGCTTGCCGGAGTGCTCAAGCAATTGATGAAATGACCAAAAGAAATGACATAATACAATATCGTGTGGAAGGGATGAGCTGTGCGGCCTGTCAGGCAAGAGTTGAGAAGGCAGTTGCTAAAGTGCCTGGCGTGGAGTCCGTCTCGGTCAGTCTGCTGACTAACTCGATGGGCGTTACGGGCATGGCTTCACCGGAGTCGATCATTTCCGCTGTCGGGAAAGCCGGCTACAGCGCGGCGCTTAAGACGGCTTCAGATACCGGTAAGAAGCAGACAGGACGTTCAGGCTATTCTGACGAAGAGGAGGCTCTCCGCGACCGGGAAACACCGAAGCTGAAGAGGCGTCTTATCCTCTCTGCCGTATTTCTCGTCATGCTGATGTATATCAGTATGGGTCACAATATGTGGGGATGGCCTCTGCCGGAGTATTTCACGCACAATCACCTGGGACTGGCTCTGACACAGATGATCCTCGCGGCGATCGTCATGATCATCAACCGGCGGTTCTTTACGAGCGGTTTCGGTTCACTGATGCGCGGAGCGCCCAATATGGACACTCTGGTCGCGCTCGGGTCGTCTGTCAGCTTTATATGGAGCACATTTGTCCTCTATAAGATGTGCGGTATGATCACAGCCGGTGCTTCCAATATGGATCTGATGGATCTCTATCACAGCCAGCTCTATTTTGAGTCCGCCGCAATGATCCCGGCGTTGATCACCGTAGGAAAGATGCTGGAAGCGATGAGTAAGGGACGGACTACAGACGCTTTAAAGAGCCTGATGCGCCTTGCGCCGAAGACGGCTGTGATCATAGCCAGCGGGAGAGAGACCCAAGTACCGATAGAGAAGGTAACAGTCGGAGATATCTTTGTGGTCAGGCCCGGTGAGAGCATCCCTGTCGACGGAGTGGTCATTGAGGGGTCGAGCGCGGTCGATGAGTCTGCGCTTACCGGTGAATCGATCCCCGTCGACAAGTCTGAGGGTGATACGGTCAGCGCTGCGACGATCAATCAGTCGGGCTTGATGCGCTGTCAGGCGACACGCGTGGGCGAGGATACTACCTTGGCGCAGATCATTCATATGGTATCGGATGCAGCCGCGACCAAGGCACCGATCGCGCGCATTGCGGACAAAGTATCGGGGATCTTCGTACCGGCGGTGATCGGGATAGCCATTGTTGTGATCGCGGGTTGGCTGATCGCTGGCAGATCCGTACCGTTCGCGCTGGCGCGCGGCATAGCGGTGCTTGTCATATCCTGCCCATGCGCATTGGGACTTGCGACTCCTGTCGCGATCATGGTCGGAAATGGGCTGGGTGCGAGAAACGGGATCCTGTTCAAGACGGGAGAGGCACTAGAGACAGCCGGAAAGACTCAGATCATAGCGCTTGATAAGACAGGAACGATCACCGAGGGAAAGCCCCGCGTGACTGATATATATCCGGCGGCCGGGCATACGGAGGCAGAATTGCTGACATTTGCGTATGCCCTGGAAAAAAACAGTGAACACCCGCTGGCGACAGCAATCGTATATGCAGCGGAAGAAGACGGCTTTACTCCGCCGGATAATGTCGAAGGATTTCAGGCCCTGCCCGGACATGGACTGAAGGCAGAGAGTGAAGGGCATATACTGCGGGGCGGCAGCCGGCGTTTCATAGAAGAATATGCGGCCATAGAAGAAAACACGGATCGCCGTGCAAAACAATTGGCAGAAGAGGGAAAAACGCCGTTGTTCTTCGCAGAAGACGGCAGATTGATGGGTATGATCGCTGTCGCCGACACTGTCAAGGACGACTCCGCGCCGGCCGTATCTATGCTTAAAAAGCTTGGCCTGCAGACCGTCATGCTGACCGGCGATAATGAGCGGACGGCCCGGGCGATCGGCAGAGAGGCCGGCGTTGATCAGGTGGTGGCAGGTGTTCTGCCGGATGGGAAGGAGCAGGTGATCAGGCAGCTCAAGTCTCAGGGAAGAGTGGCCATGGTCGGAGACGGGATCAATGATGCTCCGGCACTGATGCGCGCAGATACAGGTATAGCGATCGGAGCTGGAACGGATGTGGCCATAGACAGTGCTGATATCGTGCTGATGAACAGTACGATCGCAGATGTAGCTGCTGCGATCCGGTTGAGCCGTGCGACACTGCGTAATATTCATGAGAATCTCTTTTGGGCATTCTTTTACAATCTGATCTGCATACCGTTGGCAGCAGGTCTGTTTGTCTGGAAGATGAATCCGATGATCGGTGCTGCGGCTATGAGCCTGTCCAGCTTCACGGTGTGCATGAATGCTTTGAGACTTAATCTGTTTAGACCGCACGATCACAGGAGAGACCGGACGCTTAAAAACGCTCTTAAGAGCGTCTCGATAGAAACAACTGCAATGATTCCGGAAAGGAGCGAGAAGATGAAAACGATCAAAGTTGAAGGTATGATGTGCCCGCACTGTGAGGCGGCGGTAAAAGAGGCACTCGAAGCACTGCCGTTTGTCGAGGAGGCGGCAGCTTCACACGAGGCTGATGAGGTGGCGTTAAAGGTCACGGACGGATTCGACGAAGCAGCTGTAAAAGCGGCAGTCGAATCAAAGGGATATTCTTATATGGGAATAGCCTAAACGGTTGATTTTACAGCTTCCATAGACTATGATAGAGGTGACGGTCAGATCAGTTGACGGTCACCTTTTGAAACGGATATACAGCACGGTGTTTGAATCGATAAAAAGGAGGTCATCATGCCGCTCGTAACAACCACTGAAATGTTCAAGAAAGCCTATGACGGCGGTTATGCCATCGGTGCTTTCAATGTCAACAACATGGAGATCGTGCAGGGTATCACGGAAGCCTGCCAGGAGACCCGTTCGCCGGTCATCCTTCAGGTGTCCAAGGGCGCTCGCGCCTATGCCAATCACACTTATCTGGTCAAACTGGTGGAGGCAGCCGTGATCGAGAACCCTGATATTCCGATCGCACTGCATCTTGACCACGGCGATTCATTTGAACTCTGCAAGAGCTGCATCGACGGCGGATTCACCTCTGTCATGATCGACATGTCATCGAAACCTTTTGAGGAGAATATCGCCATCACCAAGCAGGTAGTAGAATATGCGCACGATCACGGCGTAGTGGTCGAGGCAGAGCTCGGAACTCTCGAGGGAGTGGAAGACGAGGTCGTCGTAGAGGAAGGGCAGGCCAGCTATACGAGACCTGAAGAAGTTGAAGAGTTCGTAGACAAGACAGGCTGCGATTCCCTTGCTATTGCTATCGGCACTTCCCACGGCGCTTATAAATTCCGTCCCGAGCAGTGCACCAAGAATGAGGATGGTATCCTCGTTCCGCCGCCGCTGCGTTTCGATGTGCTTGAAGAAGTCGTCAAGAAACTGCCCGGCTTCCCGATCGTGCTCCACGGTTCTTCATCCGTGCCGCAGGAGTTCGTCGAGATGGTCAACAAATACGGCGGCAACATGCCTAACGCGATCGGTATTCCGGAAGAACAGCTCCGTCAGGCGGCTAAGTCCGCAGTCTGCAAGATCAATATCGACTCAGACATCCGCCTTACCATGACAGCGCATATCCGCCAGCATTTCGCGGAGCATCCGGATCATTTTGATCCGCGTCAGTACCTGAAGCCGGCACGTGCGGCGGTCAAGGACATGGTCAAGCGCAAGATCATCAATGTCCTGGGATCTGACAACAAGATTTAACATTCGACCCTAAATGTAAGTTTACGCTTGACGCAAAACGAGTCACATGTTAAAATCGAGCCTGTATAAAGTTCAGTTACCATAGAATTTTGTACTGATACAGATTTGTCAGTTAACGGAGGTAGCTAGATCATGAAGGGCACAGTTAAATGGTTCAATAACCAGAAGGGCTACGGATTCATTTCCGACGAGGAAGGAAACGACGTGTTTGTCCATTATTCAGGTATTGAGTCAGAGGGATTCAAGTCTCTCGATGAAGGACAGGAAGTCGAGTTCGAAGTCACGGAAGGTGCGAAGGGCCCGCAGGCAGTAAATGTAAAGAAGCTTTAAAGACGATACGGTTTATGTTAGTAACGCAATGAAAGAATCAGACAATACGCGGCGAACGGCTTAGTATTGTCTGATTTTTTGTGCCAAAAGACAGTTCCGGAGGAAAGAGATCGTGAGATGTATTGAAGTCAAAACGGAGCCCTCATATCAGGTTTGGATCGGACCGGCCCTGACCAGTCAGATCGGCAAGCTGCTGAATCCGATCGCGCACGGACACACTGTTATAGTACTCAGCGATATGTATGTGGATCCTCTCTACGGGGAGGCTGTCTGTTCGGCGATCGAGGACTATGGGATCGAGGTTAAATCCATACCCTTCATGGTGGATGATAACTCCAAGGATCTGGCATTGGTGGAATCGCTTCTTAGCACGCTTACACAGCAGAGCGTTTCCCGCAACGACGTGCTGTTGGCCCTTGGCGGCGGACTCGCGATCGATGTCGTCACTATGGCTGCAGCCCTGTACCTTCGCGGCGTCAAGGTGGTGCATATGCCAACGACATTGGTCGCCATGGTCGATGCAGCGATCGGCGGTAAGGCGGATATCAATATACCCGAGGGGCCGGATATGGCCGGTGTCAACTACCAGCCGGAGATGGTCGTGGCGGATATAGATCTACTGGCTTCCCTGCCGGAACACGAGATCAGAAACGGTATGGGCGAGATCATCAAATATGCAGTGATCGAAAAAGGAACACTGTACGGAAGGCTTCGCGAACATATAGGACGGAGCCATATGGATGAGCTTGAGAGGGCCATCGGCGACTGTGCCGAGATCAAGGCAAATATTATCTCCGAAAATCCGACTTCATCGCAGCGCGGTGTGCTCGATCTGGGACGGATGCCCGGGCAGGTGATCGAGCAGCTGACAGATAATGCGATAGGACATGGAGAGGCTATCGGACTCGGGATGCTGATCATGGCTTACGGCACCGGCAATACGAAGACCGGTGACCGCATCAAAGCATTGCTCGATGAGTACGGATTGCTGACATGTTTTGAATGGCCGGAGAGGGAGTTTATATCGGCTGCGCTGTTCAAGCACAATACCAATGCGTATTATACGGTCATTATTCCCGAGATGATCGGGAAATGTGAATTCAAGAGGGTCAGGACGCGCGAACTGACCTCGATCCTCAAAAAAGGCCTGAGCGCCGTTCGCCCGAAAAAAGAATCAAGCAAAAGACTGCTCAGGCTTAAAAACCTCAGAAGAGCCCGCTCATGAGCGCTCTTTCATGCGCTCGATGATCAGGTCGTAGCCGTCATTGCCGTAGTTGAGCGTGCGCCCGACACGGCTGATGGTTGCTGTGGACGCGTGGGTCGCCTTGGCGATCTCCGCGTATGTTTTGTTTTCGCGCAGCATTACAGCGACAGCATAGCGTTGGCAGATGGATATCAATTCGCCGACGGTGCAGACATCCTCCAAGAAGCGCCGGCACTCATCCCTGTTTTCAAGGGAGAGAATGGCATCAAAGAGATTCTTCATATCCTGATTGTCTAATTGATCCAGTTTGCTCATGATGATACCTCGCATGTAGTTTAGTGCTTTAACACTGTGTAGCATTAGTATTTTAGCATATAGAAGTAACGGTTGCAATGGAAAAAGAAGTCAAAGGTTCAACTAAACTGGGAACGATGCCCGTTCCGAGGCTCCTGCTCAATATGGGCGCTCCGATGATGCTGTCCATGTTTTGCCAGGCTTTCTACAATGTCGTGGACACCTTTTTTGTGTCCCGTATTCCGAATACGGCGGAAGTGGCGGACATGGGAGATAAAGCGATCAATGCGCTCACGCTGGCTTATCCTATTCAGATGCTTATCATCTGTCTCGGGGTAGGAACGGCTGTTGGCACCACATCGTCTTTGGCGATGTATTTCGGAAAGCACGACAGAGAGAATGCGAACAGGACGGCCGGCAACGCTTTTTTCATATATATCTGCTATTATCTGGCGATGTTGCTGTTCGGACTCTTCGGGACCAGAGCTTTTATTCACAGCCATACTTCCGATCCGGTGATCGCCGGTATGGGAGTGCGGTACCTGAGTATCGTTACGATCCTGTCATTCGGATGCCTCGGCTTTATGGATCTGGAAAAGAAAATGCTGGCCATGGGTCATTCAAAACTGGCCATGACAGGACAATTGACCGGCGCACTGATCAATATCGGACTTGACCCGGTGCTGATCTTCGGGCTCGGACCTTTTCCTGCCATGGGAGTGGCCGGTGCCGCCTACGCGACAGTCATCGGTCAAATGGCCTCGTTTCTCCTGCTGGGGATCATCTACTTCAGGAACAACAGACAGTTAGATCACAGGCTGCATTATCTGCGCCCTCAATGGCGGATCATCAGGAGGATCTATCAGGTCGGACTGCCGACTGTGATCATGCAGTCGCTGACCTCAGTGATGTCCTATGGCATGAATCTGATACTGGGATCGCTGTCAACATCAGCTGTCACGGCTTTCGGCGTTTATTTCAAATTGCAGAGTTTTATCTTTATGCCGGCCTTCGGCATGATGAACGGTGTCGTGCCGACTGTTTCCTACAATTACGGAGCGGCCGACAGGAAGCGTATTGGGGATATCATGCGCTTCGGCCTGCTGTATGTTGAGATCATCATGGCGGTGGGGATCCTGGTCATCCAGTTGTTTACCGCTGATATCGTTCAGGTGTTTTCGCTGTCAAACGAATCCATGCGCCTGACTGAACTGGCGCTAAGGATCGTATCATGCGGTTTCCTGTTTGCTGCCATCGGTATCGTTTTGTCCGGTGTCTGTCAGGGACTCGGCAACGGCACGATATCTCTGATCGTATCGATCATCCGCCTGATAGTGGTCGTCCTGCCGTGTGCCTATCTG
>OMSP01000013.1 GCA_900313775.1 uncultured Eubacteriales bacterium | reverse complement strand
ATCGCCGTTGCAGACGACATACTTCGGGAAGACATCGTAGCTCGTCGCAGTACGCCATTTCCTGCCCGCAGGGAAACCCGCGCCTCCGCGCCCGCGGATGGCGGATGTCTCCACCTCGGTCAGGATCTCCTCAGGCGTCATGGTGACCGCTTTCTTTAAAGCCTCATAACCGCCGGCTTCGATATAGTCATCAATGCTGGTCGGATCAATGATACCGACATTGCGCAGAGCGATCTTGATCTGTTTTTTGTAAAACGGATTCTCGTTTTGGCTTACCACGCGGTTACCTTCATTGTCCTTGTACAAAAGGCGTTCGATCAGGGGACCGTCATCCGTCACCTGATCAAGGATCTGTGCGCAGTCCTTCGGGCGGACATGATAATAGCAGATATCATCGGGCATGATCGTGACGATAGGTCCGTCTTCGCAAAGTCCGAGACATCCTGTGCGTTTGGTCGCGCATTCGACCTTCACATCTGCCCCGCGCTCCGCGATCAGCTTTTCAAATTCCTCGGCGACAAGAGCGCTGCCGTTGGCAAGGCAGCCGGTGCCGCAGCATATACGGATCATTTTCATGATGTCGGCACCTCCTCCCTGTACTGCTTAAGGACTTCGGGGATCTTCTCAATGGTCATCTTGCCGTAGTACTGGCCGTCAACTACCATGACCGGCGCCATCGCACAGGAGCCGAGACAGTTGACCAGTTCCAGTGAAAAAAGTCCGTCCTCGCTTGTCTCTCCGGGTGATATATGCAGCTCGCGCTCCACGCCGCGGACCAGGGTGTTGGAACCGCGGATATGGCAGGCTGTGCCGTCGCAGAGTTTGATGATATGTTTGCCCTTCGGCTTAAGGCTCAGCGCTTTGTAGAAAGTCGCCATTGAATACAGATTGGACAGCGGGCAGTTCAGATACTCCGACAGGGCTTTCATCGCTTCCTTCGGAATATAGTTGAACTCGTGCTGTATGTCCTGCATCATGGCGAGGCAGTAGCGCTGTTCTTTCGGATATTCATGTAAAATGCGGTTGACCTCTTCCATGGAGATCGCCATGATATCACCGCCTTTCATTTCGTTGTCAGTAGTTCGTTGCGTATCATCCGCCGGCTACGATCGGAAAGATCAGCACCGTAGTGTCCGCCTCAAGAGGCGTGTCAAGTCCGCCGGTAAAATCAGCCTTTCTCCCGTTGATGATCACGATCGTCTTCGGCCCTATCGCAGTCTCGTCCTCATTGAAAAAATGATCGTGAAACTTCTCTCCGAACCTCTCGGAAAGTTCCAGACCGAGCTCTTTCAGCGTAGAGGGGCCCTCCAAGGAGAGCCCCTTGCAATTTGCATATTCAGGTCCGCGCAGATACGCAAAGAATTGAATATTCATAAAACCTCTTACTTAATGCTGAGCGCCTCAAGCTTCTCGGGTGTCGGAATACCTTCCGCGTCCCATCCGCGCTCTGCGTAGTACTCTTTGAGCATAGTCTGCAGTTCGTTGACCTTGCCGGTCGCCGGGCCGGTCTTGAGCTCTTCGCGGAGCAGACGCGGCGGAAGGGTATCCTTCTCGACGCCGGCAGCGACATTGAACATCTTCTCAAGGTTCCAGATGCGCTCGCCCTTGAGCAGGATCTCCTCGTCAGTCTCATCGCTTCCGACCGCCTCGCGGTACATACCCGCGATCTCGGGCAGGCCGATACCGAATGTCGTGAACAGGCAGATGCCTGTCGAGTCACAAAGAGCTGTCAGATCCTGGAATACTTTCAGGAGCTGGGGCTTGCCTTCGGTGACCAGCGGATCCATGGATACCGGTATGCCGAGCACCTCAGGAGAGATCATATATCCGCGGACATGGCAGCCGCCGCGGTTGGACGTCGCATAGTTCAGGCCGATACCCTGGATCGCGCGGCCGTCGTATGCCGGCATCTCCTGCTTCTTGACTGACATCGACAGTTCGGGATGTCCGTATTTCTCAGCCATGCGATATGAACCGAGTCCCATGATCTTGCCGAATCCTTCACCCTTGCAGGTCATTTCAGTGGCTTTGACCATCGCCTCGGCATCGCCGAAGCGGAGCGGGAATCCGATATCCTCTTCCGGCAGTGCGCCCATCTCAAACAGTTCCATAGCGCAGGCGACTGTTGCACCCATCGTGATCGGATCGATGCCGTACTGATTGCAGAGGAAGTTGGCCTTGCAGGCCGCTCCCAGATCGCTGACACCACAGTCTGAACCGAATGACCAGCCGGCCTCATACTCGGGACCCTCGCCTCTGGACTTGAACGGCCCTTCCTTGATCTCTGTGATACGGCCGCAGCCGATCGAGCATCCGAAGCAGCCTCTGTTGCGCAGCAGGTGCTTGGCTGTCAGTGTCTCGCCGGAGATATCATCCGCCTGCGGGAACAATGCGCCGTCACGCAGGTTGTTCACCGGCAGACCGCCGACACCGTTGACGATATTGACAAGGATCATCGTGCCGTAGGCCGACAGTCCGGCACCGGTGACCGGGTGATCTGCCAGTGTCTTACGGGCCTTCGCGCACTCGTTGAAGAATTCCTCATTTCTCGCGACTTTGACTGATCCTGTGCCCTTGACTGCAACAGCTTTGAGCTTCTTGGATCCCATGACTGCGCCGATTCCGCCGCGGCCTGCCGCGCGCTGCTTGTCATTCATGATCGTAGCGAACAGGCAGCCGTTCTCACCTGCGGGTGAGATACATGCAATGCGGAAGTTCTCGCCACACTCCTCGTT
>OMSP01000095.1 GCA_900313775.1 uncultured Eubacteriales bacterium | reverse complement strand
TGCAATATGACAGATATCATGGCGGCTATGGGACTGCGCCAGCTCGACAGATATAAGGATCTTCTGGCAAGAAGAGTTGAAATAATAGAAAAGTATGACGCTGCATGCGATGATCTGGGGATCAGCCATCTTGTGCATCATACCGATTTCATGGACAGTTCCAACCATCTGTATCTGATAAGGATACCTGGCATAGGTGAAACAGAGAGAAATGAAATAATTACAAAACTTGCGGAGACAGGTGTGCCGACCAATGTACACTACAAGCCGCTTCCTATGATGACAGCATACGGAAAGGACTGCTCGGCTTATCCTGCAGCATATGATTATTATCACAACCTGATAACACTTCCTCTTCATACAAAACTTTCTGATGAAGACGTGGCATTCATAATAAAGAAACTCAGAGAAGTGGTGTCAGATTACATTAAGTAGAAGAGTACAGGGGAAAGAATGCAAATACTTAAAAAATGGGAAGATCTGCCTGAATTCATGCGGACCCCTGAGGTGAGGCCGTATTGGGAGAGTCTTGATAAAAAACGCGGACAGCTTGCGCTCAAAAGAGCTTTTGATGTGACCGCGGGGACGGCTCTCCTTGCTTTGCTGAGCCCGCCTATGGCGGTCATCGCACTGATGATCAAAAGAGATTCGGAAGGCCCTGTATTTTACAGACAGGAACGAGTAACGACGTACGGACGCCATTTCAGGATACATAAATTCAGGACAATGGTATCAAATGCAGACAAGATAGGGACCGCCGTGACTGTGGGCAACGACTCCAGGATCACTCGTGTCGGAGCTAAGCTCCGCGGGCACAGACTCGATGAGCTGCCTCAGCTGATCGATGTGATAAAAGGTGACATGAGCTTTGTCGGGACCAGACCGGAAGCAGTCAGATATGTTGAACAGTACACACCGGAGTACTTTGCGACCCTGCTGATGCCTGCAGGGATCACATCTGAGGCAAGCATACGCTATAAAGATGAGGACAAGCTGCTGAATGGTGCGGATGATGTCGACAAGGTATATGTTGAAGATGTTCTTCCGGGCAAAATGCACTGGAACCTGGAGTCCGTCAGAAACTACAGCTTTCCGGGTGATATAGCTACGATGTTCAGAACCATTGCCGCTGTACTTGGGAAAGATTACTAAAGGGGACAGAAATTGAATATTTTATATATCAATCACTATGCCGGCTCTCTTGATATGGGAATGGAATTCCGCTCGTATTATCTTGCCCGCGAATGGCAGAAAAAAGGGCATAAAGTAAGGATCGTTG
Source organism: uncultured Eubacteriales bacterium (assembly GCA_900313775.1). Lineage (GTDB taxonomy): Bacteria > Bacillota > Clostridia > Lachnospirales > Lachnospiraceae > RUG842. The sequence goes on along the minus strand of OMSP01000095.1, from coordinate 1,283 downwards.
CGGCGGACTTTTCTCACCTGCGCAAGCAGAATCCGGAAGTCAGGAAAGATTTTGAACTTCAGAATATTGACGGTGTCGAATACCAGTGGATCAGGACCGGAAGATATGAAGGAAACGGACTGGCGCGGGCAAAGACGATGTTCGAGTTCTGCGGAAAGCTGAGCCTGAATGCAGGAAATATAGTGCGTTCATTCAGACCGGACGTTGTGATCTCCTCTTCGACCTATCCGCTCGATACCTACCCTGCACAGAGAATAGCGAAAATCGCAGGGTGCAGATATATACATGAAGCACATGACCTGTGGCCGCTGACGCTTACGGAGATCGGAGGGATGGACCCCCGCAATCCGTTCGTCGTGCTTCTGGGCGCTGCAGAACGGGAGGCTTATTCCGGCGCGGACAAAGTAGTGTCGCTTTTCCCTGATGCATATAAGCATATGCTGGAGCACGGTCTTCAGAGCAGAGAAAAATTCGTATATCTACCCAACGGGATCGTGACCGGCGACTGGGAGGATGCTGAAAAAGCTCCGGAAGAGCATACAAAGCTGATCGGGGACTTAAAAAAACAGGGCAGATTCGTCGTAATGTATCTGGGCGGACATGCGATCTCAAATGCACTGGATGTCCTGCTTGACGGAGCTGCATTAACAGAAAAAGATAATAATGCCGCATATGTTCTGGTAGGAAAGGGCGTTGAAAAAGACCGGCTCATGGAAAGAGCCGCGAAGGAAAACCTTTCAAATGTTTTTTTCCTTCCGCCGGTCAGCAAGCGCCAGGTCCCATCTGTTCTCAGAGAGGCCGATGCCCTGTATGTAGGGGCTGCGAGAAGCTCTCTATACAGATTCGGAGTCTCGCTTAACAAGGTGTATGACTACATGATGGCGGGACGCCCGATAATATACGGAGTTGAAGCATCCAATAACGATGTTGCGGACGCAGGCTGCGGAATAACGATCAAGCCTGATGATCCTGCAGCACTTGCTGAAGCAGTGAAAGAACTTCTCCGCATGGACCCGGAAGACAGAGACGCCATGGGCGCACGCGGACATGAAAGTGTTATAAACAATTACGATTACAGTATAATAGCTGAAAAATTTCTGGATATCATGACAGATTAAACGCAGGAGGTAATGATGGGATTTAATACTATTTACTCAGGACTCATTTCCGGAAAAGAAAAACTGGCACTTGTAGGACTCGGATACGTCGGGATGCCTATAGCAGTCGAGTTTGCGAAGCATATCAATGTAATTGGCTTCGACATCAATAAGAAAAGAGTTGAG
>OMSP01000014.1 GCA_900313775.1 uncultured Eubacteriales bacterium | reverse complement strand
CTCAGCAAGTCCGTAGCAAATAGCCTTGGAGCTGTCGATCACGGAACCTCCCCCTACCGCAAGGATAAAATCGATTTCCTCCTTCTTGCACAGCTCAATACCCTCATAGACCTTCTCCAAATGGGGGTTAGGCACTACGCCGCCCAGCTCGGTAAATTCCAGATCTGATTCCTTTAAGATCTGCTTGACGCGATCGATCAGACCTGAGCGGACAGCGCTCCTGCCACCGTAATGGATAAGCACTTTTGTACCGCCGAAAGACTTGATCAGCTCTCCCACCTGCTCCAGCGCGTCATTTCCGAAAACGACTTTGGTCGGTGTGCAATATGTGAATCCCAGCATGATATCCTCCTGTCTTTCCCCTCTCATCAACAGTATAGCACAACTTAAAATGAAAAGAACACAGATATACTCGCAAACACGTCCCCTTTGGCTTGTCTCGCTGCGTGCCGTCTGCATCGCTTCCGTTCGGCAAAACGCATGCCTCCCTCACGCTCGCACATCACTTGCGAGACTGCACGTCGGCGACTATGGTTTGCTTAGCATATCCGTGTTCTCTTAACGAAGCCTTACCATCAATATATAGATAACAGTTGCTATACAGAGTCTATATGCGGTATAATAAAGTGTCGATTTATGAATTTACAAAGGGGGAAAACGGAATGAAAATCGTAGTACTGGCCGGGGGTCTTTGTCCGGAACGCGACGTCTCACTTATGTCGGGGACCAAAGTCTGCAATGCGCTCAGACAGAACGGCCATCAGGCTGTCATGATCGATATCTATATGGGTCTGCCGGACCTTGCCGAAGGGGATCTGGATCATTTATTTGAGATGGACGGGACGCTGCTGCCGGATCCGGTCATCTCTTCGACCGAGCCGGATCTGAAGGCACTTCGCGATAAACGCGAAGCTTTGATCGGCAAAGATGACTCTCAGCTCGGCCCTCATGTTCTGCAGATCTGCCGCCTGGCCGATATCTGCTTCCTCGGACTTCACGGAGGGATCGGGGAAAACGGTTCCCTGCAGGCCACGCTGGATGTGCTCGGCATCCCCTATACCGGCGCGAACTCACTGGCATCGGCACTCGCCATGCATAAGGGAGTCACCAAACAGCTGCTGGACAATGCAGGGGTACCCAACGCCCGCGGGCGAATGATTCATAAAAGAGATATCGATACGCCGCTTGAATACCTGGGCTTCACTCTGCCCTGTGTCGTTAAGGTCTGTTCGGGTGGCTCCAGCATCGGCGTCTATATCCCTCAGAATGAAACGGAATACAAGGAAGCTCTCAATGCCTGTTTCGCAATGGAAGGCGATGTTCTGCTTGAGGATTATATCGAAGGACGTGAATTTGCGGTACCGGTGATCGCCGGAAAAGCTTATCCGGTCATCGAGATCATCCCCAAAGACGGATGGTTCGACTATGAGCATAAATATCAGGCCGGCTGTACCGACGAAGTATGTCCTGCACAGATAGATGAAGAGACTGCCCGCCGGATGCAAAACTATGCTGAGAAGGCCTGTGAGGCGCTCGGTATAGAAGTATACTCGCGCCCTGATTTCCTTATGGATCAGGAGGGTCATCTCTACTGCGTGGAGATCAATACGCTCCCGGGTCTGACCCCCGCTTCTCTTCTGCCTAAGTCCGCGGCATACACCGGACTGTCCTACAATGATTTTTGTGAGCTGGTAGTCAGGGAGTCACTAAAGAAATATGAATAGAATGCCACATATGACAATAGAGGAAATTATCAATGCCGTCGGCGGAAAGTTTACCGGCGATCAGACACTGCTGGATCAGTCTGTCACCGACGTGGTGATCGACAGCCGTCTGATCACGCCGGGTGCCCTCTTTGTACCGATAAAAGGGGCCCGTGCCGATGGTCATGACTTTATACCTCAGGTATTGGAAGCCGGTGCTCTCTGCGCGCTTAGCGAAGAGAGTCCCGACAAGACCGGAGCTCGCTTCGCAACTGACTCGTCTGTCCCCGTGATCTATGTGTCATCCACCGCAGAGGCTCTGCGCGATCTGGCGGCCTGGTACCGATCTAACCTGTCTATCCCTGTGATCGGCATCACAGGCAGCTACGGCAAGACCAGCGCCAAAGAGATCGTCGCCGCGATCCTGTCCG
>OMSP01000022.1 GCA_900313775.1 uncultured Eubacteriales bacterium | reverse complement strand
TCATCAACGAGGAACCTGTCGTCACTGAAGAGCCCGTCGTCACTGAAGAGCCCGTCGTCACTGAAGAGCCCGTCGTGACTGAGGAGCCCGTCATCACAGATGAGCCTTCTGATGAAGACTATATCGAAATAGACGAAGATGAGTTCTTGGATTTCATCGAGGCTATCATCCGCCAGATCATTGCCGAGTACGAGGCAATGAACAGAATCGGCGAAGACACGCTCTCGACCGAAGACGACAACGCAACCGCTGTCGTTCGCGCCGCACAGGTAGCACAGACAGCTTCCGCCGCCGGCAGAACCGTTGCTGCCACAGTCGCAGCAGACGATCAGACAGCTGAAGCCACTCTGAACAACGCAACCTCTCAGGCATCGATCAACGACTCAAATGTCCCGCTTGCGAAGGCACCGGCAGCCGCCGAGACCACCGCTGCGAACTCAGTCCTTCCGTTATATGCACTGAGTGCCCTCGCGGGAATGATGATTATCATCGCAGCTCTTAAGAAGAAAAGAGCCATCAACTAAATAAGCCTCTTCTGAATGTGTGATGTCAATATAGGTGGCAAAGCCACCAACAATGACAAAAGGCAGCCGGTCAAAAGACCGGCTGCCTTTACTTTGATCTTCCTTCAACGGAAACAGAAATTGTTATTCTTCCGCAGGAACCGCCTCAGCAGGAGCTTCCTTCGCCGGTTCAAACAGCGCTTCGAACTCCTCGCGGGTGATCTTTTCTTTTTCAAGCAGGAGCGCTGCGCAGGCGTCGAGCACATCGCGGTGCTCAGCGATGATCTCCTTAGCGCGGACGTAGCACTCGTCGATGATGCGCTTGACTTCCTCGTCGATCTTGGTCGCAACGCCTTCGCCATATCCGCGGTTCGTATGCATCAGATCGCGTCCGATAAATACTTCATTGCTGTCATCGTCATAGTTGACCAGTCCGAGCTCCTCGGAGAAACCGAACTTCGTGACCATCGATCTGGCCAGGGCGCTCGCCTGCTTGATATCCTGGGAAGCCCCCGTCGTAATATCGTCAAAGACAAGCTCTTCGGCAACGCGTCCGCCGAGGGACACTGTGATATCCTGAAGCATCTTGCCGCGCGTGTTGAACAGTTCATCGCGTTCAGGCAGCGGCATCGTATAACCGGCCGCGCCCATGCCCGTGGGAATGATCGAGACCATATGTACAGGACCGACATCCGGAAGCACATGGAAGAGGATCGCATGACCTGCCTCGTGGAAGGCCGTGATCTTCTTGTCCTTGTCTGAAATGACCTTGCTCTTCTTCTCCGCACCGATTCCGACCTTGATGAAAGCCTGCTGGATATCGGCCTGAGTCAGATACGGACGGTTTTCCTTGGCAGCGATGATCGCCGCCTCGTTCATCAGGTTCTCGAGGTCCGCACCCGTAAATCCGGCGGTCGTGCGGGCGACTTTCTCCAGATCCACATCGTCGGAGAGAGGCTTGTTGGCCGCGTGGACTTTGAGGATCTCCTCGCGTCCGACGACATCCGGCACACCGACGACGACTTTGCGGTCGAACCTTCCCGGTCTCATAATAGCCGGATCAAGGATATCCACGCGGTTGGTCGCGGCGATCACAATGATCCCCTGATGAATGCCAAATCCATCCATCTCGACGAGCAGCTGGTTGAGAGTCTGCTCGCGCTCATCATGGCCTCCGCCAAGACCCGATCCGCGGCGTCTGCCGACCGCATCGATCTCATCGATAAAGACGATACAGGGCGCATGCTTTTTGGCATCCGCAAACATCTCGCGGACACGCGAGGCGCCGACACCGACAAACATTTCCACAAAATCGGAACCGGAGATCGTAAAGAACGGCACTCCCGCCTCGCCGGCGACCGCCTTGGCAAGCAAAGTCTTACCGGTGCCGGGAGGTCCCTCGAGGAGCACTCCCTTGGGGATGCGCGCTCCCATGCGCAGGAATTTCTGCGGATCTTTGAGGAATTCGACGAGCTCCATGAGCTCCTCTTTTTCCTCTTTCAGGCCGGCGACCTGCTTGAAGGTCACTCTCTGCTCCGCGGGGTTGATCATCTTTGCCCGGCTCTTGCCGAAGTTCATCGCCGACATGCCTCCGCCGCCCTGACGGCTGATCATAAAGATCACAAAGAAGGCCATCAGTCCCATCATGATCAGGGGCAGGATGGTCGACATGAACACGCCCTCCTCCTGGACATTGTCCATCTTGTAGGAAATGCCCTTCTCATCCAGATAGGAGGAGACCTCTCCGACATCTGAGACATAGACGCTCTTCGGCTCCGTCTCATCCTTGACCAATATGGTCACGCGTCCGGTCGGAACGGATCTGTTCTGATGGATCTCGACTTTCTCGATCTGATTCTTCTCGACATAACTCTTGAACTGCTTGTATGTCATGGACCCGGCATTCTGGTTGTCCTGTGTCAGGAAATACACCAGGAACAAAATGCCCAGAAGCATCAGGAGAAAGCCGTATCTGCCTGTTCTGTTTCTGTTATTGTTTCCCAATCAATGAGCTCCTTTCAGTTGCAGGTATTACTCACCGGATTCTTCCTGTTTGAAATACCCGATATAAGGAAGATTGCGGTAGTGCTGCTCGAAGTCGAGACCGTAACCGATGACGAATTCATCCGGAATGACAAAGCCGACATAGTCCACATCGACTCCCTGGACCACACGGCGGTCCGGCTTATCCAGCAAAGTAGTCAGTTTCAGGCTTGCGGGATTCCTCTTGGAAAGCAGTTCGAGCAGGTAGGAGAGCGTCCTGCCGGAATCGATGATATCTTCCACCACAAGGACATTGCGCCCCTCGAGCGGTTCATCCAGGTCCTTGATCAGGCGGACGACACCGCTGGATGATGTAGCGTTTTCATAACTGCTGACACTCATGAAATCCATGGTCATCGGGCAGGTGATATGCTTGGCCAACTCTACCATATAGTAGACACTGCCTTTCAAAATGCCGACCATATGAAGATCTTTACCCTCGTACTCCTTGCTGATCTGTTCGCCGATTTCCTTAACGCGTTTTTCTACGTCTTCCTGTGAGATAAGTGTGTAAATAGTGCTGTCAGCCATTGATCCTCTCTGCCCTCCATTCGATGATGGTCTCCGTCCCGTCGGTGATCAGACAGTCCTGTGCCTGACGATAGCCGACGATCCAGTAGACATGGTGTCCATCCGCCAGGAGCATGATCTGATCGCGCTCATCGGCCGGGATCTTGTGGTCAGTAAACCAGTCTCCCAGCTTCTGCCGTCCTCCGTCCGCATTGACGACCAGATAGTCTCCGTTCTCGCGTGTTCTCCACACGGAATTCTCTCCAATTATATCATAATCAAAATACTTAGTATAGGGATCGCCCGCGAGATCAGGGCTTTCATCG
>OMSP01000017.1 GCA_900313775.1 uncultured Eubacteriales bacterium | reverse complement strand
TATCGATCAGAAGGCGATCGACTGCGACGCAGCTCTGCTTGAGAAGCTGGGCGTTGATATCAGACTCGGCGCTGAGGCACCGGCAGTAGCACAACTCAAGAACGATTATGATGCCGTTGTCCTGGCAGTCGGCGCTTCCGAGCGCAGTTCGCTGAGCCTCGGCGATAAAACGGCAGTCAATGCTCTTGATTTCCTTGAGGAGTTCAATGCCAAGGCAGGTAAGGTCGATCTCGGAAAGAAGGTCGTCGTCATCGGCGGCGGCAATACCGCGATGGATACTGCAAGAGCCGCCAAGCGCTGTGAAGGCGTTGAGGAAGTGGATCTTGTCTATCGCCGCTCAAAGAGATATATGCCGGCCGATGAGCATGAACTGCTTCTGGCAATTGAGGATGGTGTAAACTTCAAGGAACAGTTGGCTCCTGTGAGCTTTGACGACAAGGGCATTGTATGCCATGTGACCAAGCTCGGTGAGGCTGATGCTTCCGGACGCGCGAAGGTCATTGAGACAGATGAGGAAGTGAAGATCGATGCGGATACCGTCATTGCCGCTATCGGTGAGAAGGTACCGAGCAGCTTCTATGCGGAAGCCGGTCTGATCATCGATGAGAAGGGACGTCCGGTCGCAGATCCGGATACCTGCAAGGCAGCAGACGGCGTCTATATCATCGGTGACGGCCTCTACGGACCGAAGCTTGTCGTGACTGCTATGCAGCAGGCTATGGCCGCTGCGGCTGACATTGTGAAGACGGGAGTCGCCGGAGATGTCGCACAAAAAGCAGATGAGCACAAGACGATCCGCAAGAAGGGCATCATCTGTGAGCCGGATCCGGCCATAAACGAAGGTGACCGCTGCCTGTCCTGTTCAACGATCTGCGAGAACTGTGTAGATGTCTGCCCGAACCGCGCCAACAAGTCTATCAAGGTTCCGGGACTTGCCATGGCTCAGATCATTCACATTGACTATATGTGCAATGAATGCGGCAACTGCAAGACGTTCTGCCCGTATGCGAGCGCTCCGTATCAGGATAAGTGGACGCTGTACAAGAATGAGGCAGAGTTTGACGACAGTGAGAACAACGGATTCTTCGTTCTCGATGCCGATTCTCTCAAGATCAAGGTCCGCAAGGGCGACTGCCTCTGCGAGGGTGCGATCGGAGAATGTGAGTGCCTGAGCGATGCGGACAGGAAACTGTTCGAGACAGTGATCAAAGACTACTGCTATTTGATCCTGTGACCAGCATATCAGCAGTGAACAAAGGACCGGGATGCAAACGCATCCCGGCCTTTTTATGAGTCAGAAGTTTCTCTTTACTGATTTGCTTTAGTATGCTAATATGGTATAGTGCTAATAAGGTAATGCACCAAAAACAAGGCAAGTAAGTATCTGTTGGGAGGACAAGAGTATGAAGAGAGTAGTGGCAATCTTACTGACACTGGCAATGGCGGCTGTCATGCTGGCCGGCTGCGGTTCATCCGGTTCCGACGAAGGTGCGGAGAAATACGGAAAGGGCTGGGAGTTCAAGCACGGCTTTGACAGGGATTTCCCGCCGTATTCGCATATCGATGACAACGGCGAGACGACCGGATTTGACGTGGAACTGGCGCAGGCCGTGGCTGACTATTACGGATGGAAATACACCGCCGTACCGATCAACTGGGACGCCAAGGATGCAGAGCTCGAATCCGGCAGTATCGACTGTATCTGGTCGGGATTTACCAAGAGTCCGGCGCGCGAAGATAAATACGCCTGGAGCGAGCCCTACTCGATCAACACGATCAAGCTGATGGTCCTCGAAGGTTCGGATATTAAGAGCGCTGAAGACCTGAAGGGCAAAAAAGTGGGCGTACAGACAGAGACATCCGCTCAGGAGATGATGGAGACACCGGAAGAGGAAGGCGGCTGCAAAGAGCTGGCCGACACCTTCGGTGAAATAGTCGTAAGCGATGTATACACAACATCTATCAACGACCTGAAAGCGCACGCTATCGACGCGATCATGATCGATGTAACGACAGGCAATTATCAGATGACTAAGGTCGAGGGTCTCGCTTATCTGGATGACGATATCTGTGATGAGATCTACGCGGTCGGATGCCGGCCAGAGGATACAGAACTGGTCGAAAAAATCAACGAAGCGCTAAAGGCTCTGGCAGAAGACGGTACTATGGACAAGAT
>OMSP01000042.1 GCA_900313775.1 uncultured Eubacteriales bacterium | reverse complement strand
CTCCTCCGGATCAGTGATCGCGGTCAGATTGACCTGCCGGTTTCTCTCAACAAGTCTTTCAGCCAGGAGATCGAACTGATCTCTCTGCTCATCACTCATCTCAAAGTTGTCGAAGCAAATCTTTTTCACTCTTGTCTTCCTCAAAGAAACTGTGTTTAGACGGCGTGCGGTCACATATATGCGCAAACACGTCTCCTTTGGCTTGTCTCCCTGCGTGCCATCTGCATCGCTACCACTCAGCAAAAAGCGTGCTTCGTTCACGCTCGCACGACACTTGCGAGACTGCGCGTCGGCGACTATGGTTTGCTGCACATATGTGCCTGCACGCCTCTGACTACTGTCTTTTCTTTAAGTACACCAGCAATACCGCGATATCTGCCGGCGACACACCCGAGATGCGCGACGCCTGACCGATCGACTCCGGTCTCAGCTTATCCAACTTCTCGAGCGCTTCCCGCCGAAGTCCCTTCAACCCTTTGTAGGAGAACTCCGCCGGGATCTTGCGGTTTTCCAACTTCTTGAACTGCTCGACCTGCCTCTCCTGGCGACGGATATATCCCTCATATTTGATCTCGGTGTTGACCTTGGTCTGTTCCGGTTCACTGAGCTTTGGTCTGTCAGGATCGATCGGTGCCAGAGCGCGGTAATCGAGCTCCGGACGGCGGATCAGCTCCGCCAGACTGGCTCCCGAATCGATCGCGGCGCTGCCGCAGGACTTCAGCAAATTCAGCACTTCGTCTGTAGGACCTACATAACTGTCTTTCAGTCGGGCCACTTCGTCCGATATCCTGTTCTGGGATGCGCGCATCTCCTTGTAGGTCTCCTCGTCCACGAGTCCCGCCTCGTATCCGAAGGGGATCATGCGCTCGTCAGCGTTGTCCTGACGCAGAAGGAGCCTGTATTCGGCTCGCGCAGTCATCATACGGTAAGGCTCATGACTCTCTTTGGTGACCAGATCGTCGATCAGCACCCCCGCATAACCGTCGGACCGCGTGAGGATCAGCGGTTCTCTGCCCAGGATCTTCTCCGCGGCATTGATGCCGGCAACGATCCCCTGCGCGGCAGCCTCCTCGTATCCGGAACTGCCGTTGAACTGACCTGCCGCGAACAGTCCGGAGATCTCTTTAAACTCCAGATTGAGCTTGAGCTGGCGCGCGTCGATGCAATCATACTCAATAGCGTAGGCCGGTCGCACGATGCGGGCGTGCTCCAAGCCTTTAACGCTGGTATACATCGCATTCTGCACATCCTCCGGCATAGAGGAGGACATGCCGTCAATATAAACTTCGTTGGTATAGAGCCCTTCCGGTTCGATAAACACCTGATGGGATGTCTTATCGGGGAAACGGACCACCTTGTCTTCGATCGAAGGACAATACCTCGGCCCCACGCCCTCGATCTCTCCCGAAAACAGCGGTGAGCGGTCCAGATTGGCGCGGATGATCTCGTGCGTGCGCTCGTTCGTCTGTGTCAGCCAGCAGGAGACCTGCTCCTTCTGGATCGACTCCGGATCCGTCGAAAACGAAAACGGCGTGATCGGCACATCGCCTTTCTGCTCTTCAAGCTTGGAAAAATCGACTGTACTGCCATCGATCCGCGCCGGCGTTCCCGTCTTGAAGCGGCGGGTGAGGATCCCCAGCTTCTCCAGAGATCCTGTCAGATGATCTGCGCTCCTCAGACCTCCCGGACCGCTGTGAATGCTGACATCTCCATAGATACAGCGCGCATTCAGATAAGTGCCGGTACACAGGATGACCGCCTGCGCAGAGTATTTATGGCCGGCTTCTGTGAGGATCCCGGTGACTGTGCCGTCTTTCACGCAGACATCGGTCACCTCGCCCTGAAAAACGGACAGCCCTTCCTGCCCCTCGAGAACTTTTCTCATCGCCGCGCTGTAGGCGGCTTTGTCGGCCTGCGCGCGCAGCGAATGGACCGCCGGCCCCTTGGATGTGTTGAGCATCTTGGACTGGATAAATGTCCTGTCGATCACCTTGGCCATCTCGCCGCCGAGCGCGTCCACTTCGCGAACCAAATGGCCCTTGGAAGTGCCGCCGACATTGGGATTGCAGGGCATCATTGCCACATGGTCTACATGCAGCGTAAAAACAGCCGTCTTTAAGCCCAGCCGCGCGCAGGCGAGTGCTGCCTCGCACCCCGCATGCCCGGCTCCGACCACGACAACATGGTAGGCGTCTTTATTTTCCCATACAGAATTGACTGAAGATTTCATCTATGAGATTTTCTCCCACGTTTTCTCCTGTGATAACTCCCAGATAATCATAGGCGTCCTTGAGATCGACCAGCCAAAACTCCTCGCTTACGCCGTCTCTTATAGCCTGCACTGTCCTGTCCAGAGCCTGTTCCGCCTCTTTCAATGCATCCTCGTGTCGTTTGTTGAGGACGATCAGGTCGTCTGAGGACAGCTCCTCCGTAAAAAACATCTCTTCTACAACCCGTTTCAGCTCTCCGATCCCCGTGTTCTCGGTTGCTGAAACGGAGACGACCGGCGCCCCGCCAAGCCTTTTTCGTATCTCGTCTTCCGTGAGGACCTGAGGCAGGTCGTTCTTGTTGATCACGCCGATCACCGGTTTTTCAGCCGCTTTCGCCAGCAGCTTTTCATCATTCTCGTCCAACGGCTCGTTGCCGTCCATTACCGCCAGGATCAGATCCGCCTGTTCCACCTCACGGTGGGCGCGGTCCACGCCGATCTTCTCGATCGGATCATCAGTCATATTGATCCCCGCCGTATCGATCATATTCAGGGTAAAATCTCCGAGATTGACCTTGGCACCGATCACATCCCGGGTAGTCCCTGCGATATCTGATACGATTGCCCTCTCCTCGCCGAGAAGAAGGTTTAAGAGCGATGATTTGCCGACATTCGGCCGCCCTGCGATGACCGTGCGGATGCCTTCGGTAATAAGTCTCCCGCGTCCGGCTGTGCGCCAGAGTCCGTCTATCTTTTCCTTTTCTTCAGACAATTCCGT
>OMSP01000008.1 GCA_900313775.1 uncultured Eubacteriales bacterium | reverse complement strand
TGAGCTCGTCGCAGTTATAAGACGCTGGTGCACCGGAACGTATCTTGAGAGTCAGGATATGTTCCGCAACAACGGTATCTTCAGAGATGTTCTGCTCAGAATATCGGAGCCCACCGATTTCTGGGATATCGGGGCAGTGACGGAAAAGACGGGAGATACATATTCCCTGAAAATGACAGCGCAGACCCTTACGGATACTGACGTCACATTTACTGTTGAGGGCAACGGAATCAGTGTTACGAGGACGGTCGCGACAGAAGACAGGGTGGCTGTTGTCACTTTTGATGATCTGGATGTGACTGAGTGGAACGCTGAAAAGCCCACACTTTATAATATTTATTATGAGACTTCTACCTCCTGCGTCAGAGAGAGAATAGGATTCAAGACGGTCGAGATCAAAGGAGACGTTTTCCTTGTCAACGGCCGCAAGATCAAGTTCCACGGCGTGAACCACCATGATACAAGCCCGACGAACGGATATACTATGACACCGGATGAGATAGAGCGTGATATCCTGCTGTGCAAGGTATTCAATATCGATATGATCCGCACGTCCCACTATCCGCCGGATCCGCTTCTTATTGAACTTGCGGACGAGCTGGGTATATATATAGTGGATGAGAATGACCTGGAGACACACGGAACATTTGCACATCAGCTTCCGCCCACATATAACTCTATAAGCCATGATCCGAAGTGGCAGCCGCGCTATGTGGACAGAATCACACGCTTATACGAGAGAGATAAGATTCATGCCAACACATCGATCGTCATGTGGTCTCTCGGCAACGAAGCCGGCGGTTACAATAATACGGACGCCATGTACGAGTTCCTTAAAGCGCACTCAAAGCTTCCTGTACATTATGAGAGCGCGATCCACTGCAAGAGGGTAGCCTATGACGTTGGCAGTGAGATGTATCCGAGCGTAAAGATGGTCCACGATGTCGGTCGGCATGTAAGGAAACAGGCACAGCTCAACGACAGGCCGTACTTTATGTGCGAATACGCGCATGCCATGGGCGTAGGACCGGGCAACACGGAAGCTTACTGGAAGGAAATATACAAATATGACAACCTGATGGGCGGATGTGTATGGGAGATGGTAGACCATGCAGTACTCCATGAGGACGGTACGTATACTTACGGCGGTGACCACGGCGAGTGGGAGCATGACAACAACTTCTGCGTGGATGGTATGTTCTATCCGGACCGCAGACCGTCTGTCGGAGCAATGATCATTCGCTTCATCTACAGACCGATGAGAGTGAGATATGTCAGAGATGACATTTTTGAGTTCTTCAACACAACTGCATTCTCGGATGGAAAACGATACAGAATGACCTTCACGTGGAATGACGGCTCTTCCTACAGCGTGAGAGTGGGTGTGGATCCACTTTCCAAAAAGAAAGGCAGAGTGACCCTGGGAAGTGAGGTGGACGGAAACCTTTCCGTGATCGTCACCACAGTTGACACATATACGGACAGAGTCGTATCCGAGGAGCAGATCTCAATCGCTGAATATGTCCCGGGAGCTCCGGAGACAATGCCGCTTGACAGTGCCTGTGACTACAGCGGGACCGCATTTACGGTTACGCTGCCGGACGGTCATATTCTGTCGACAGCAGAGCAGTCCACAATTCTCTACCGGGCGGCGACAGACAATGATACGAATCCGCGCTTTATGAACACTATGAAGCCGTTCTTTGAGCAGAAGGAAGAAGTTATTTCTGCTGAGATGACTCAAAATGGCTATAAAGTTGTCACTGAACTGTCCAACAAGAAGGCGAAGTTCATCGTGACAGATACGTACGAGGGTACGGCTGACGGCATTCTGGTGACAAGCCGACTTCACTGCGTATCCGGCGGCGGTATAATTCCGAGATTCGGAAAAACCTTCCGCCTTGATGAGGTATTCGATATTGTCAACTACACGGGAAGGACAGGCGAGAGCTATTGTGATATGAAGGATCAGTTCCCGATCAGAAATGTAACATGCCGTGTGGCTGATATGACTGAGCCGAACATTAAGCCGCAGGAGAGCGGCAACAGATGTGACTGCCGGATGGCAAGCGTATCGGACGGCACGACAACAGTTACTTTCAAAGCTGTCGATAAGCCGTTCGAGCTCGGTATCAAGCCTTACACCGACAAGGCACTCTTTACGATGAGACATCAGAAGGATGAAATCCGAACCGGGACTTATGTAACCATTCAGGCATTCCAACAGGGCATCGGCACCGGTGCCTGTGGCCCGGCAATAATGCCGGAGTATCAATATTCCGCAAGGGAAGATTATGAGCTCAGGTTCCTGATTCAGGTATCTTGATGGTGCTTGCTGCAGAGTTCCGGGAAGGGCTCTGCAGCATTTTTACATATGTCAGCTGATTCAGCCTTTGATCCCGATCAGGTCTTCGGGCAAGAAATGAATCGGCATAAAGCACGGAGGTCGCTATGAGAGATATTGTCATGATTTTGATTATACTGATCCTTATAGCACTACTGTGTATTTATCTTCACATCAGTCTGTCATGGCACAGCATAGATATTATCTCACTCGATGCGGAAGAGTATATCCGGGAAAAGTTCGACCCTGCTTTCGATGTGGAGCGCTTCAGGATATATATAAATCAGCTGCTTCAGAGAATAGATTTTCTGGATGAGAACAGTGTGATTTTCTTTACTCCGTTCTATGACAAGAAGAAGAGACAAAGTTCCCTGAATGCCCATACAGGTATGCCCGGGCAGAAGGTAATTATATTTACACCTGGATGGGCGGCCAGATTGTACCGGGAGTCATTTGCAGAAGAAAGTGACGGTGCGATCACGGATCTCTTCGCTTTCGTTCTGGGGCATGAGATGACCCATAAAGAGCAGCGAAGACCAATATTCCTGTTTGGAAGGAAGAGAATCTGTGTCGGATGGCTCAGGGAAATCAGCTCTGACTTCGGAGGAATAAAAAAGTCACATCTGTCCGCGAAAAGGGTAAAATTCTGCCTTGAGAAAGAGATCCTGGACAAAGAAGGACGAAGGAACCGAAGATACGGAACTAAAACAG
>OMSP01000231.1 GCA_900313775.1 uncultured Eubacteriales bacterium | reverse complement strand
CGGGGGTAAAAGAGTGCTCCCTCACCACGCGCAGCCCCAGCCCGCCGATCACATCCTCCATATCGTCGATCCCGTAGACCTTCGTGACGCCGACATCATTGATCGGGTTTCGATATTTTGACGCCGTAGCGCCGAACTTCGTATAGATATCCATCAAAATACGGAGCGCCCTGTACTTCTCCTTGAGGGCAGCCAGGAACGCGCGCAGCTGCTCTGCTGTCAGATACATGCTGAGTCCCTCCAGGACCACGATCGCAGTATCGCTATCGGGAAGCGGCTCGATCTGTGCGGGATCCGAGGCATCCAGCGCCTGCATGCGGTACCCCGTCGACTCGTCAAAATACTGTCTCCGGATCGCGATCACATCCGGAAGATCGCAGTCGATCCACTCTCTATACGGTTCTTTCACCCTTTTGCACCTGCTGTCGAGCCCGCATCCGATGTGCAGCACCAACGCCTCCGGATGCTTTCTGAGCATGTGGTCCGTCCAGTCGTCGAACACGCGGGCCCTCATCGCCATGTTGTAGGCAAGCCATTTGGACTTGGACTTGCCGCGGATCGGAAAGGCCTCTGTCTCCCAGATCCTCTCGGCATCCGGATCGCTTATGATGATGCGCTGTCTGCTGACGAACGATTTGCCGTAGAGCGGGATGAAAAGCGTCTTATTTACTTCGTTCATATGATACCTTTCATGTGCGTGAAACGAACGACCGCAGCCCCGGGCTGTGATCACGGTCTCATGAGCCGGAGGGGCTGTACCCTGACTTCTCCGCCCATTTCACCAGCTCCGGTATATCGTAACAGGGATATGTGACGATCTCCGGCACGCCGCCCGGATCGATGTCATAGTTATTCATGATCGTATAGATCCTGCCGGTCTCCGCGTCATAGACCACCGAGTCTGCGCCGAAACTGACGATCTCGGCCCAGCCCACAGTGTCGATGATCATGCATCTGGTGCCAAGGGTAAGGAACAGGATTCCGCTGTCTTTTGACCGCTGAGCCCGAAGAGCATCCGTTGAATAGATCTCAAGAGCTTCTTTCAGGTCGTCGATGCGCTCGCTGAACACCGGCTGATAATCATCTGTTCCGTAGATATCCAGCCTGCCGGAGGATGTGAATACCACGAGATACGCGTCATCGTCCGAAAAGCAGATGTTATTGATCTCACTGGCGGTGTACCTGTTCTCTATCGGAAACGCAGATCCGCTGCCGATATCATAGATGTAGATATCTCCCGATTCATACGCCGCCGCGCAGAGTTTCCTTTTGTACGCGATCGCGGGCTTGATCTCACCTGTCATCGGGCCCGGAGGCTCGATCATGGTCTTCTTTCCTGTCAGGGCGTCCATAATGCACAGCTCTTTTGTATCACGTACAGTGTATGATCCCTGCGTGAATTCCATTTCATCTTCGTTTTCATTGAGATCAGTTTCATCTCCGTATCCCGGCACATCCGTCACGTACCCGTATTGCAGTATCAGACCGTTCTCTCCCACGTCAGTCAGCGGTCTGACATCCCAGATATCATCGTAAAAGAGCTCACTGTTCGCAGGATCATTCAGGCTCTCGACCGGCTCTCCGTTCAGCCAGAGTTTAATAACGGACGGATAACCGTCATCAAATCTGCCGCTTTCCGCCTGGCTCTCGTCCGGATCATACCCGTAAAGGGAGTACCGTCCCCAGGACAGGATCTGCCCGTCGCTGAGCCTGATCGATGTGTCCGGCATCAGGTCGTAAAAGTCCCCCTTCAGCGGAACGGCGTAACTGTCGATCGTCCCGTCCATGCCATACCGGTCGTTGGCGATCAGAAAGTGTTCCTCATCAAGAATGATGGTATCGCTGCCGGTCAGATAATCGTCGAACTTAGTCGTCCCGCGTATCGCGCCGCTCCTTTTGTCGAACGAAGCGACCGTGTTGTCACGGTAGAACAAAAAGCCCGTGTCAGAATGTCCCGAGAGCACATAGCTGAAGTCGCCGTCTTTCCTGCCGCTCACCAAGGTCTCTGTGTTCGGGTCAGACACGAACTCGACCAAGCAGAGCCTCCCCGGCGCACTTTGCGAGATCGTGTAGATGGAACCGCGTTCGGATACAGGGGCATCGCCGGCCGGGCAGGATTTGGACACGATATCCTGATCGGATTTGCTGGCGAATACTCCGCCGCCGATGATCATGTTACCTTCATATGTCATTGTATAGCCGGTGATATATCCGTCATCGGTGATCACTTCCATCCTGTCGTTCTCCGGATCCGCCCAGTACGCATTAACGATCGATCCGGTGAGCGGGTAGAAGTTGTACATTTTGTTGTCCGCGCGGCTGTAAATGAACATCTGGTTGTCGCTGAAAATGTAGATCCGCCCCTTCTTCGAAAGGAATCTGCACTCAGT
>OMSP01000005.1 GCA_900313775.1 uncultured Eubacteriales bacterium | reverse complement strand
GGCCCGACCGACAACGGGGGTTTCAAATGCGGGATGACATGGCCTACCACATGCTCTGTCCGGCATTTGTTAAAGGAAGTTGGCTGAACTCACGATTTTCGTGGCTTCAGCCAACTTTTTTCTTATATGACTATGAAAAAATGAAAAGTTGTATATAATAGGAGTAATCGAGAATTTGTCTAACATGCTATAATAAAAAGCAGACATCTTACGAAGAGAGGGAGCACTACAGGAGGCAATCATGAACAGTAAAAAGAGAACTGTGAAACGGCTCGCAACCCTTTGCCTGGCGGCTGTGCTGACGATCGGCATGCTCGCGGGCTGCGGCGCGGACAAGAATGCCGCTGACGACAAAAAGGAGGACGGCATCGACTATCTCGTTCTCGTCAACAAGCTCAACAAGCTTCCCGACGACTGGGAGGACAAACTCACGACCGAGAAGTTTACCAACACGGTCGGCGACGAGGTCGAAGTGGAGACCAAGGCGTATGAGGCGTATCTGAAGCTCAAGGAAGATCTCGAGAAAGAGGATATCCATGTCGATCTCGATTCCGCGCGCAGGAGCGTGGATGAGCAGCAGCGGATCTGGGATGACTTCACGGAGAAGTACGGTGAGGCCTACACAGCCAAGACTGTCGCGAAGCCGGGTTACTCCGAGCATCACACAGGTCTCGCGCTCGATCTGTATCTGATCATTGACGGCAAGGATGTCGTGGAAAACGAAGATATGATCAAATACACCGATATCTGGGCAAAGATCCATGAAAAGCTTCCGCAGTACGGCTTTATCCTGCGCTATCTCGAGGGCAAGGAGCATATCACGGGCTACGGCTATGAGCCCTGGCATATCCGTTATATCGACGACCCCGAGAAGGCCGCCGACATCACGAAGAAGGGCATTACCCTCGAGACATATCTCGGCGAAGCCGCTGACACCGATGTCGAGCTCGACTACGGCAAGTCCGAGATCTTTGACAAGGCGACGCTCGACGAAGCCTTCGTCCAGACCAAATGCTATTTCGCGTCCTGGAAAGGCTGTGAGCTTCACAAGCTGGCTTACGCCGGTGACGACAAACTCACCAATGTCAAGGAAAACCTCGACTGGGTCAACTCCCTCGAGGGTGGCGGCGAATATGTCAAGGTCATGGAGATCATCGGTAATTTCCATTCGCCTAAGGACAACAAAGGCACTGCCTGGGAGCCGGATATGGAGTATGAGGACTACCAGTTCTGGCTGGGAATGGACGAAGAGGGCAGCTGGTCCGTCGTATCGACAGGATATTGATATGCCCGCAGCCGGCAGCTGCAAGGCTGCAGTGATCCGGCTGCAAGATTGTAATCACAGCAATAAAGAGGTAAATGCATGAAAGAATATGTCATGGGCAACGGAGCCATTGCGCTGGGCGCGCTGGCAGCCGGAGTCGATCTGGTCTCGGGGTATCCGGGCACACCGTCCTCGGAGATCATCGAGACGATCGCAAAATACCCGCACGAGGGCGTTCATCTTGAGTGGTCGGTCAATGAAAAGGCCGCGCTTGAGGTGGCTGTCGCCGCCGCCTACAGCGGCGCGCGGGCGCTCGTCACGATGAAGCAGATGGGTTTAAATGTGGCCTCCGATCCGCTGATGTCAGTAGCGTATATTGGCGTCAGGGGAGGGTTGGTCATTGTGAGTGCCGACGACCCCGGTCCGATCTCTTCCCAGACCGAACAGGACGGCCGGCGCTATGCCGACTTTGCGAGGATCCCGGTCTTTGACCCCTCCTCACCCGAGGAGGCCTGCGCGATGGTGCAGGACGCGTTTGAGTATTCCGAGAAATACAGCACGCCGGTCCTGCTGCGGCCGACGACCAGAGTCTGCCACGCCTACGCGTCGATCGAGATCCCCGACAGTTATGCTCCGAAAGAGTATGAGGGCTTTGAGAGAGATCCCGGCAAATGGGTGATCTTCCCGCGGCTGTCCCATATCAATCACGGGAAGCTTGAGGCGCGCAATGTCGAGATCGGGAGGGATTTCTCATCCTATCGGTTCAACACGGTGGAGGGTGACAGTCAGTCGGTCAAAGCCGTCGTCACCTCCGGCGTCAGCTACGCCTATGTGAAAGAATGTCTGAGAAATCAGAATGAAGTCAGATTGATCCGTATCGCGACCGCCTTTCCGTTCCCGGAGGATTTTGCCGTCAAGGCACTTGAGGGAGCGGAGGAAGTGCTCTGCATCGAGGAACTGAGTCCTTATCTGGAGGAACAGATTTTAAAGACAGCCGGCAAATATGGTCTCAAGATCCGTGTGCGCGGAAAGCTCGACGGCACCGTACCGCACAACGGAGAGATGAATGTCGAGCTGGCCGCAAAGATCCTGAATGAATATGCCGGGATAACCACGGAAAAAGAAGCGGTCGATACGGCTGATGCGCCGCCGCTGCCGGTCCGGCCGCCGATACTCTGCCCGGGCTGCTCGCACCGCGCGTCCTTCTATGCGGTGAAGCAGGCGATGAAGGGACAGAAGGCGATCTTCTGCGGAGATATCGGCTGCTATACTCTCGGCAACGCGATGCCGTTAGACATGGTGGACACCTGTCTGTGTATGGGGGCTGGTATCACGATGGCCCAGGGCTTTGCCCATACACATGATGATACGGTCTGTTTCGGATTTGTCGGTGACTCCACCTTCTTCGCATCCGGCATCACCGGCGTCGTCAACGCTGTCTACAACGAGGCCGATATGATCCTCTGCGTGCTGGACAATTCGACGACTGCAATGACCGGTCATCAGCCGCATCCGGGGACCGGCCGCAATATGATGGGAGATATCGTCGACAAAGTAGATATCGCCGCCGTCCTCAAGGGCGTAGGAGTAAAGGATGTCGCCGTGATCGATCCCTATGATCAGGAACTCGTGATCGCGACAGTCCGTGATTATGCGAAGAAAAAGGGAGTGAAGGCCATTGTCTTCCAATCTCCCTGCATGGCGCTCATCAAGCCGGATAAACCGTATCAGATCAGCGATGCCTGTATCAACTGCAAAAAATGCATCAACGAGATCGGATGTCCGGCTCTCGTGACAGACGCAGATAAGGTCGGGATCGATCCGAATCTGTGTACCGGCTGCGGGCTGTGCGCCGGCATCTGTCCGGTGCATGCGATCGGAGGTGAAGACCATGAATAGAGATATCATGATCTGCGGCGTCGGCGGACAGGGTACCGTGCTTGCCTCCAGGATCATCGCCGCCTCGGCGATGGAGGAGGGATATGACGTCCACAGTGCAGAGACGATCGGCATGGCTCAGCGCGGCGGTTCCGTGACCAGTCATGTCAGGATCGGAGAGGCGTACGCGCCTTTGATCCCGCACGGCAGCGCGCAGCTGATGCTGGCCTTTGAGCCGGCCGAGGCGGTCCGCAACCTCTGCTATATGGCTAAGGACGGTACGGTCGTCGTCAATACGGCAGCGACCAAGCCGGTGACCGCATCGCTCACGGGATCGGGCTACGACGGGAAAGAGATGACGGAGTATCTCTCCGGTAAATGTAAATGCATATTTGTCGATGCGGACGCGCTCTGCGCCCCGTTCGGCTCGAAGAAGTTTTTCAATATCATGATGGTCGGTATCGCCGCCGGGGCGGGGGCCCTGGGGCTTGATAAGGAGACCGTCATCGGTCAGATCAGAAAATGCGTGAAGGAGAGGTTCGTCGAGACCAATATTCAGGCATTCCTGGCCGGATACGAGACAGGAGAAAAGGAGAGTTCACGATGAGAATCAATGACACACAGCTGGCGCTTGTCGACAAGCAGATCAAGAGGATCCTAGCAAGCGGCAATTATTACAGCAAGGTCTATCAGGAGGCCGGGATCACAGGCGTATCGAGCCCGGAGGATTTTGAAAAGATCCCCTTTACCGATAAGGCGGATCTGCGCAACGCCTATCCGCTCGGCATTCAGGCGGTGTCTGACGATGAGGTCGTGCGCATCCACTCCTCCTCGGGCACTACCGGCAAGCCCGTCATCATACCCTATACGGCAAAAGATGTGGACGATTGGGCCACGATGTTCGCGCGCTGCTATGAGATCGCCGGCATCACCGAGAAGGACAGGATCCATATCACCCCCGGCTACGGTCTGTGGACCGCGGGCATCGGATTTCAGGCAGGATGCGAGAAACTCGGAGCGATGGCGATCCCGATGGGTCCCGGCAATACCGAGAAACAGCTGCAGATGATGATCGATCTGGGTTCGACAGTTCTCTGTGCGACTTCCTCCTATGCGCTGCTGCTGGCTGAGGAGATCGAAAAGCGCGGGATCAGAGATCAGATCAAGCTCAAGAAGGGCGTGATCGGCTCCGAGCGGTGGAGCAAGGCCAAGCGAGATTATATCGCCAGAGTCCTCGACATCGAGCTCTATGATATTTACGGACTGACAGAGATCTACGGCCCCGGCATCGGCATGAACTGTCCCGGAGGCGAGGGCATGCATATCTTTGACGATTATCTCTACACAGAGATCATCGACCCGGAGACCGGCGAGGTACTGCCGGACGGCGAGGAGGGCGAGATCGTCATCACGACGCTCGTCAAGGAGGGAGCTCCGCTGATCCGCTTCCGCACCCACGACTTGTCCCGGATCCTGCCGGGCGAATGCCCCTGCGGCCGCAGCTATCCGCGGCTTGACGCGATCAAGGGCCGGAGCGACGACATGTTCAAGGTACATGGCGTCAATATGTTCCCGAGCCAGGTCGAGACGATACTGGGCATGGTCGACGGCGTCTCCAGCGAGTACAAGATCGACATCGCCCACGATGAGAGTATCAACAGGGATATCATCATGATCACGGCCGAGGCCGAGGGCAGGGTCGATTTTGCTGATACCGGCGCAAAGATCAGAAACCTGGTCAAATCACAGCTCAATGTCACGCCCAAGGTAGTGGTCGTCTCGCTCAACACCCTGCCGCGTTCAGAGAAGAAGACACAGCGCGTCTTCGACCACAGAGGAGACTGATATTATGACTGTAAAAGAGCAGTACCTCCGCCTTCACTCACTGACCGTCTTTGCGGGGATCCGCAGGGATCCTGTGATCGCTGCACTGGAGGAAATGCTGATCGCGGCAGCCGAATATGCCGGTGACCGGCACGAAGACGAGCCGGGCATCGACTGGCAGGAAATATTTGTAGAGAGCTACTGTGCGTTCGCGGCAGCTCTGTACGAGCGGGATACGGACTGGACGCGCTTCCTGCATGGACTTGTCATGGAAGACGACAATGTCTGCGTGCGGCAGACAGCAGCAGGCAAACCGTTAAGCGGGCCTCTCGCTGAGAGTCTCGCACAGGAGCTGACGATCCTTCAGGACCTGTCCCGCTTAAGCAGCGAAGAGGTCACGGCGGATCTGGATTACGACGGCTATCTCCCCCGCTGGGAGACATCCGACTGCGATCTTGCGGCTGATTACAGCAGACATCTGGAAGAGCTTCCCCACAAAGGCTACGGGATGTTTGCGAAATATCACACTTTCCGCGTGGATGACGGCGGAATTGTACCGATCCTCACGCCCGACCCTCAGCGTCTGTCCGATCTGGTCAGATACGAGAGGGAGAGGGAGCCGGTAATCGCCAATACGAAAGCTTTTTTACAGGGGCTTCCCGCGAACAATGTCCTCCTCTACGGGGACGCCGGCACAGGCAAGAGTTCGACTGTCAAAGCAATCGTCAACGAGTATAAAGATCAGGGACTGCGGCTCATCGAGATCAAGCAGTCGCAGTTTACGCAGATCCCGAAGGTGCTCGAGCATCTCGCGGGCAACCCGCTGCATTTTATCCTGTTTATCGACGACCTGAGTTTTGACTCGGGCAGCGATGACTTCATCGCGCTCAAAAATATCCTCGAGGGCGGCGCATACGACACGCGCGGCAATGTCCTCATCTACGCGACGAGCAACCGCAGACATTTTGTCAAAGAGGATGCCTCGGCGCGCTCGGGAAGCGATCTGTTTGTCAACGACACGATCCAGGAGACCATGTCTCTGGCGGCGAGGTTCGGCCTGACCGTCACCTTCCAGAAACCGGCCAAAGACCTGTATCTGGAGATCGTCGAGGCGCTCGCGGACCGCACCGGCATAGAGATGGACCGCGAGGAGCTGCGCACACAGGCTGAGGCGTTTGCGATCCGCGCAAGCGGCCGTTCGCCCCGTACCGCCAGGCAGTTTATCGACACTGTCAACATCAGAGATCACATACAATAGGAAGAGCCCATGAGTAAAGAGACAAAAGCATTAAAGACGGCCAATACACTGCGCGGGCAGATAGAACAGGGTGTCTACGAAGCGGGGCAGAAGCTCCCCAATGAAAATGACCTCTCCGCGCAGATGGGCATTTCCCGTACGACACTGCGCGAGGCGATCCGTATCCTCGTCTCCGAGGGGAGTCTCAGAGTACAGCGGGGAAGCGGTACCTTTGTAGCGGATCCGATGTACAGGACCGCGCAGGCGTCGCTGGATATGAACGATATGAAGGTCACTCTCCGCGATCTGTACGAGGCCCGTCTGATCTTTGAGCCGGCGGCCGCGGCGCTTGCCGCAAGGAGGGCGACCGACGAGGAGATCGGGGAGATCTTAAAGCTCGGGGAGGAAGTCCAGAGACATATCAAAAAGGATCCTTCGGGAGAAGCGCGTATCGCCTCCGAGACCGCGTTTCACTCCGCGATCATCCGGGCGAGCCACAATGAATTCCTGGCTAATTTCATGCCGATCATCAACGAGACGATCGAGAAGACATTTGCGCTCAATTACAATCTCGACGTGATCGCTGAAGACGCCTACAAAGATCATCTGCTGATCATGAATTTCCTCGAAAAGCGGGACGCGGAAGGGTTGAGGAGCGCGGCTCTCATCCACCTGCGACACGCTCTGTGGAATGAAGATATTTCACTGGAAGACTAGATCATCTGGATAAATATTTGCGAGCGATCCCGAGGCCGATCCTGTAGGGGAGAGGCCTCAGTTCTTTATCTGCCTTCTTCAGCAGTTCCCTGATCGGGAGCTTTTGAGGACAGTGCTGCTCACAGAGTCCGCAGCCGACGCAGCGGGAGGCAAAGGCAGGTTCTTTTGTCATGCCGACATTGCGCGCAAACTCGAAGCGCACCGAAAACTTCTTTCCCTCCTCGATATACATCAGGTTCCAATAGTGGAAAATGCCGGGGATATCCACTCCCTGCGGGCAGGGCATGCAGTAGCGGCAGCCCGTACAGCCGACTCTCTCTTTTTCACGGATGATCTTCCTGATGCCGGAGATGAGTGCGCGGTCCGTCTCGTCCATCGCGCCGGGCTCCATCGCGGAGGCGATCCGGCAGTTTTCCTCTATCATCTCAGATGAATTCATACCGGAGAGGACGCAGAGGATCTCCTGCTGATCCCAGAGCCAGCGCAGACCGAGCTCCGCAGGCGTATAATCTCTGCCGCTTTCCTGCAGCAGCTGCTTTGCTTTAGCGGGGATATTGACGAGCTTCCCGCCGCGCAGCGGTTCCATGATGACGACCGGGATGTTCTTCTTTGCCGCGGCCATGAGGCCTTCGCGGCCGGCCTGACTCGTCTCGTCCAGATAGTTGTACTGGATCTGGCAGAAGTCCCAGTCGTAGGCGTCGAGCAGACGCAGGAACATCGCGGTATCCCCGTGGTAGGAGAAGCCGATCTGACCGATCCGGCCGTCGGCTTTGTGCTCGTCGATCCATTCACGGATGCCGAGCTTCTCGAGCTTTTCCCACTCGGTGATATCCGTGAACATATGCATGAGATAGTAGTCGATATGATCGGTGCGCAGGCGCGACAGCTCCTCGTCAAATGTCTTGTTGATGGCCTTCATCGACCGGAGCATATAGTGGGGGAGCTTCGTCGCGATCCTGACTTTGTCCCGGCAGTGATTCTCGTCGAGCACCCGGCCCAGCAGGACTTCGCTGCCCGAGTAGATATAGGCCGTGTCAAAATAATTGACGCCGCGCTCTATAGCCAGAAGGATCTCACGCTCCGCCTTCTCATAGTCGATAGCGGAGCCTTTCCTCGTAAATCTCATACAGCCGAATCCCAGCTGTGAGACCTGATTGCCGTATCTGTCTGATCTGTAGATCATATACATTCTCCTCTTACTGTTATCATACAATGTCTTACCTGACATGGCAAAGTGGCGTGCCGGCGAACCTTGAATCCGACGCGCAGTCTCGCAAGTGCTTTGCGAGCGGGAGAGAAACACGCTCTTTGTTGAACGGTAGCGATGCAGACAGCACGCAGCGAGACAAGCCAAAGGATTCACCGAGAGTCGGCATGTCCTTTGCCATATCATGAAAGAAATTGCAAGAAACGATTGACAAGATGGAAGACAGGAGATACAATTGTCATACAACGAAAGAAAGTTGTATGACAACATAAGATACAGGCAACAAGGAGGAATACATCATGTCAGAAGCTCGCATTTTCTATGAGTCAGATTGCAATTTATCCTATCTCGACGGCAAGACGATCGCCATTATCGGCTACGGCAGCCAGGGTCACGCTCATGCGCTGAACTTAAAAGAGTCCGGCATGGATGTCTGCATCGGCCTCTACAAGGGATCCAAGTCCTGGGCGAAGGCCGAGGCACAGGGACTGACCGTCTACACGGCGGCCGAGGCGGCGAAGCTCGCGGATGTGATCATGATTCTGATCAACGATGAGAAGCAGGCGGCCATGTACAAGAAGGACATCGAACCCAACCTCGAGGCTGGCAACATGCTCATGTTCGCTCACGGCTTCTCCATTCACTT
>OMSP01000018.1 GCA_900313775.1 uncultured Eubacteriales bacterium | reverse complement strand
TGTGAGTAAAGCCCGCGGCGGCAAGGCTTTTCTTGCAGACCATGCTGTATGCCGGCTGTGTGTGCAAAGCGTTTGTCATTTGGAGAGAGGGATCGTTTTTCGTTATAAGAACATCTTTGTATACCGCTGATACGAGGGCGGCAAGATGCACTTTTCCGATGAACAGTGTGATTCAAATAAGTATGGAAAGGAGGAAGGATACAGCATGTCCAACAGCGCTCCGCGTCAGAAGGGATCTCTGATAAAAGCGCCGGGGAAAAGTGTATCTTGCTGTGCTTGTGCCAGCATCAGCACAGAAGCGGCTCTGGCTTTCCCTGTCTTCTTTCTGGCTTGCGTTCTTCTGGCGATTATTCTTGAAATGACTGCGATAGATCTGCGTGTGCGAAGCGGGGTTCTGGCGGCGGTAAGAGAGTCGGCAGCCGAGCAGATAGAAAACCCGTCTTTTGATCCCGGAAAACTCTCTGCAGAAGCCACTCGTGAGGCAGGATTGAACGAACTGGACAACAGTCTGCTTGAGGACGCGCTGTCATTTGAAGGGACGGAAACGGATGCTGTGACAGGGATCGGCATGATTCGATGGAAGTATCGCATCAAACTTCCTTTTCCCTTGTTTTCCGTTTCGGGAGGAGAACATCGCGGCTCGGTCAGAGTAAAGGCCTGGAACGGTTATCACGGAGACGGTCATGAGGCTGAACAGGAAGAGACAGTCTATGTCACTCCATATGGAATCGTCTATCACAAAGACCCCGGATGCACACATTTATCTTTGAGCGTCACTTCGGTATCAGCCTCTCATATCGGAGACTACCGCAATCAGGACGGTGGACGATACTACGCTTGCGCACATTGCGCAAGGCTGACACAGGGATATCAGACAGTCTATATAGCACGAGAGGGGAACCGTTTTCATACAGACAGACAATGCAGTGGTCTCAAGCGCAGCGTGGAGGCGATTCCGCTGTCACAGGCAGGAGGGAGAAGACCGTGTTCAAGATGTTCAAACTGATGATCATAGCAGCATATTTGATATCAGGCGCAGTATCTGATATCCGAAACAAGAGCGTACCGGTAATCTGGATCCTTTGCGGTGGTATTGTGACATTGCTTTTGGTCGTCTTTTCAGTGATGTCAGGGAGAGATCCGGGAGGGGCGATGTGCACCAGTCTGTTTGGCGCGGCAGTCGCAATGCCTTTTTTTGCTGTTTCGGTAGTCAGACCCCGCCATCTCGGCAGAGCGGACGGCGCGGTGATCATGATGATCGGA
Organism: uncultured Eubacteriales bacterium; assembly: GCA_900313775.1. GTDB lineage: Bacteria > Bacillota > Clostridia > Lachnospirales > Lachnospiraceae > RUG842. The sequence goes on along the minus strand of OMSP01000018.1, from coordinate 1,815 downwards.
CTCCTGACAGGTGCCAAAATAACGGCGTTGACTTTGTTTGTCGCGTTGATCATATCATCGGCTTGCGGATGTGTTTTGCTGATCAGAAATCGGGGAAAAGCGTGGAGACAGCAGGGGATGGCATTTCTGCCTTGTCTTGCGGCGGGCTTCATCGGAGCACAGTTGTTATGAGATCGCGGCAGGTTCGTGCGGTGATCACTGTTGAGGCTGCAGTCGTAATGGGAGTTGTCCTGCTGGGACTGTCTCTTCTCTTGCGGATGTCGTTATATTTGCATGACAAGGCAGTCCTGTCAGGGGTGGCGTTCGAAAGCGCACAGGCGGCCAGGGAGAGAGACCGGGCAGAGGAAGGAGGAGAGATAAGCGAATACTTCTACTCACGCATCGGGGGCAAACTTTTGTACTTTTCTCGGCCGTCTTTTACATTGTCACAGAATGAAAAGAAAGTGACAGTCATTGCGCAGGCGGAGACCGGACGGACGAGGATCCTGGCGACAGCAAGTGCTCCGTTGACCATACCGGAAGAAAAAATCAGAGAATGCAGAAAAGGAGAAGAATAATGGATAAGACAGTATACAAAAAGGAAGCCGGAAAAGCTCAGCTGGTCGTGGAAGCACCACAGACTTATCCCGGGGAGTATCAGCAGACGATGCTTATGTATAATGAACCGGAAGGGTTTCTGCCTGTCAGCGAATGCAGCGAGGGACTGAAGCGGAAATATTACTATGATGTGACCGGGCATAATTGTTTGGCAGACATGGTGATCTTTGCCCGGATGGACGGGCATATGATAGCCCGGCTGATGAACGACCTGGAGAAAGCTTTGGATAAGACCTGCGAGTATCTGCTTGACGGAGGAAGGATATGTCTGGATCCTGCTTACATCTATTATGATCAGAAAGCGTTTTCGTTTTGCTATATACCGTTCAAAGAGTCGGATTTCGATTGGGAATTTAGGATACTGACAGATTTTATCGCTGCTCACGCTGATCCGGAAGATCGGGCAGCTGCAGCTATGGCAGAAAAACTCTCCGATATGGCCTCTGCCTTTGCTGTCGATCGAGGGAAGCTGAGGGAGATAGCTTCCTGGTATGAAAATGATGGGGAGGAGGTCGTGTCCGGACAAGCGGAAGTGTTACAGGATGCAGAGGAATTGGAGGAAAACGAAACTGACCTCCCATGGGATGAATGGCAGTTAAACACTAAACCGGGACTTTTTCGCTGGCCTTGAATGCGGTATAATAGAGCATCATAGAGAAAGGACAGAAGCTATGAAAGACGAAAACTGTATTTTTTGCAAGATCCTGGCCGGAGATATCCCCTCCTATCAGATCTACGAGGACGATGATTTTAAAGTGATCCTGGATGTCGGACCGGCCTCACGCGGACACGCGCTGATCATTCCGAAAGAGCACTATAAAAACCTCTATGAGCTGCCGGAAGAACTGGCGGCCAAGGCATTTGTGCTCGGCAAGAAACTTATCACCGCTCTGACGGAGATCCTGGGTTGTGACGGGTATAATCTCGTGCAGAACAATGGCGAGGTGGCAGGTCAGACTGTAGACCATTTCCATCTGCACCTGATCCCGCGTTATGAAGGTGATGACGCGCGGGTAGGATGGAATCCGGGGTCGCTGGATCCGTCAGAAGCGGAGGAATTGATGGCTCTGATCAAATCAGACCCTGCATTCTCCTAAAATGACGTTCATGACCTGACGAATGGAGTCTTTTTGTTCGGATTTCGACAGTGCCGCGATATACGGGTAACGGTTCTCGTACAGATCGCGGATAGCTGTCAGCAGAGATTCCTCAGTCATA
>OMSP01000054.1 GCA_900313775.1 uncultured Eubacteriales bacterium | reverse complement strand
GCCTTGTTCATATTGGCCTGTATCTTGAATACGAAGGAGGAAAAATGCTCCTCTTTCATCGGATCGATCACACCGGCATCACTGGTGCGCGCCAGAGGCTCTGTCGACATATCAAGAAAGTGTTCGAGGAAAGTCTGAACGCCGAAGTTTGTCAGCGCAGATCCGAAAAACACCGGCGACAAACGACCTGCCCGCACCTCTCCCAGATCAAATTCACTGCCCGCACCGTCCTGCAGTTCGATCTCATCTCTGAGCTGCTCCAGCTGATCAGCCGGCAGTTCTTCCTCTGCAGCTGGATCATCGATCGATACCCTGCGGCACTTTCCGAGTGTCGTTCCTTTTTTGGTGTCGGAAAACAATTCCACTTCCCGCGTCTGACGGTCGTACACACCGCGGAACACTTTTCCTGAACCGATCGGCCAGTTGATCGGACATGTGGCAATGCCAAGCTCCTTTTCGATATCATCAAGCAGTTCAAAAGTGTCAAGCGCGTCTCTGTCGAGCTTGTTTATAAAAGTGAATACCGGTATACCGCGCATCCCGCATACTTTAAAGAGTTTGCGCGTCTGTGCCTCGACGCCCTTGCTGGCGTCTATCACCATGACCGCGCAGTCGGCAGCCATCAGTGTCCTGTAAGTATCCTCCGAGAAGTCTTCGTGTCCCGGTGTGTCCAGGATATTGACATGAAAGCCCCCATACGCAAACTGAAGGACAGAGGAAGTCACTGAGATTCCTCTCTCCTTCTCGATTTGCATCCAGTCGGAGACGGCGTGTTTGGCCGTCGCCTTGCCTTTGACCGACCCCGCTGTGTTGAGAACTCCTCCGTAGAGGAGGAATTTCTCAGTCAGCGTCGTCTTTCCGGCGTCCGGATGGGAGATGATCGCAAATGTCCTGCGAGTTTTTATTTCATCAAAGACACTTGCCATCTGTCTTATTTTACATCCTTGATAGAGAAGCTCATGCGGCCCATGCGGTCTTTGCCCAGGCAGACGACCTTGACATGGTCACCGAGTGTGAGGACATCCTCCACGCGGCGGATGCGCTGCTTCGCGATCTTGGAGATATGGACCATACCTTCCTTGCCCGGAGCAAATTCGATGAAAGCGCCGAACTCCTTAATGGAGACGACTGTGCCCTCGAGAAGCTGCCCCTGCTCGAAATCGGTATTGATGATCTCGATATACTTCTTGGCTTTGTCCATATTGGCCTGATCTGTACCGCAGATGAAGACAGAGCCGTCTTCCTCAATGTCGATCTTGACGTCACAGCGGTCAATGATCTCATTGATGTTTTTGCCGCGCTGTCCGACGACATCACCGATCTTATCGACATCGATCTGCATCTGGATGATCTTGGGCGCGTATTCATTGACCTGATCACGCGGTCTGTCGATCGCCTTTGCCATGACTTCGTCGAGGATATAATCTCGCGCGGTATGAGTGCGGCGTATCGCTTCTTCGACGATCTGTCTCGTCAGTCCGTGGATCTTGATGTCCATCTGAATAGCGGTGATACCCTCGTGAGTACCGGCGACCTTGAAATCCATATCGCCGAAGAAATCTTCCAGACCCTGAATATCAGTCAGGACCAGATAATCATCATCAGTATCGCCGGTCACAAGACCACAGGAAATACCGGCTACCGGTGCCTTTGTCGGCACGCCGGCCGCCATCAGTGCCATACTGGAAGCACAGACTGAAGCCTGAGAAGTCGAGCCGTTTGACTCAAAGGTCTCAGACACGCTGCGGATCGCATAGGGAAAATCCTCGACAGACGGCAGGACCGGGATCAGAGCCTTCTCAGCGAGTGCTCCGTGACCGATCTCGCGGCGGCCCGGTCCTCTGGAGGGACGGGTCTCGCCGACCGAATAACTCGGGAAATTGTACTGGTGCATATAGCGTTTGGATGTAAATGTCAGATCCAGACCATCGATGCGCTGTGCCTCGGACACCGGTGCAAGCGTAACTACGTTACAGATCTGTGTCTGACCGCGGGTAAACATTGCGGAACCGTGAACACGCGGGATCAGATCGACCTCTGCTGAGAGCGGACGGATCTGATCGATCGCACGGCCGTCAGGACGCTTGTGATCGCGCAGGATCATCTTGCGCACGGTCTTCTTCTGGTAATTGTAGATAGCGGTATCCAAACCGGCCAGATACTCTTCATTGTCTGCGAACTTCTCAGCGAGTTCCTCGGTAAGTTTCGCGATATTCTCATCGCGCACCTGTTTCTCGTCGGCAAAGACCGCCTCTTCCATACGGTCATCGCCGATCTCGCGCTGTACGGCCTCCTCAAGGCCCTCGGGCATCGTGAAATGCTCGTAGTCATGCTTCTCTTTTCCGCATTCGTCAACGATCTTCTGGAAGAATGCAATGATCTGCGTGTTCTGCTCATGCGCCTTATAGATGGCCTCGATCATCTTTTCGTCGGATACTTCATTGGCTCCGGCCTCGATCATGATGACCTTTTCAGCTGTAGAAGCAACGGTCAGTTTCAGATCCGACTCATTGCTCTGGTCGGTAGTCGGGTTGACGATCAGTTCACCGTCAATCAGGCCCATCTGTGTGGCCGCGATCGGTCCCGCGAACGGGATATCGGATATCGTTGTGGCAAGTGCCGATCCGAGCATCGCAACCAGTTCCGGTGCGCAGTCCGGATCAACAGACATGACCAGGTTCTCCAAAGTGACATCGTTGCGGTAATCCTTCGGGAACAGCGGGCGCATCGGACGATCGATCACACGGTCTGTCAATACTGCGTTCTCTGAAGGTCTTCCCTCGCGCTTCAGAAATCCTCCCGGCACCTTGCCTACAGCATACATTCTCTCGCTGTACTCAACTGACAGCGGAAAAAAGTCAATCCCCTCACGCGGCTTCTTGGAAGCAGTTGCCGTGGACAACAGCGTCGTGTCGCCGTATTTGATCAATACGGCTCCGTTGGCCTGTGCCGCTACGCGGCCGACATCGATATGTAAAGTCCTGCCGGCCAGTTCCATCTCATACTGTTTGTACATACTTCTTTTCCTTTCTTCTTCTTTGTCGTCTTATCTTCTGGCTTCTAACATCTATCGTTAAAAGGGGTTGGCAGGATGCCAACCCCTTTTACAATCGTCTCTATTAGCGGCGCAGGCCGAGCTTCTCAATCAAGGCGCGATACCTCTCGATATCTTTGCTCTTGAGATAAGCCAGCATACCGCGGCGCTGACCGACCATCTTCAGAAGACCGCGGCGCGAATGATGATCCTTAGGATTTGCTTTGAAATGCTCGTTCAGATCATTGATACGGGCAGTCAGGATAGCCACCTGTACTTCCGGTGAACCGGTGTCGCCCTCAGTGCGTCCGAATGTCTTGATGATCTCTTCTTTCTTCTCTTTGGTAATCATATCTTTCCTCCGTGGTTTCTTTGAAATCGCCTGACACCCAGCAGCGGTGGAGTCCTCCGTCCACGTGAGTGCCGGTTCGTTTTTACACAGCTTGAATATAGTAACAAATAATTAATAAGAAGTCAAGGCTTAGGAAGCTTGAAACTGCTCTTCAATGAAACGATCCGGTTAAAGACCGGCTTGTTCGCATCTGAGTCCTTGGCGTCTACGCAAAAATATCCGTTCCTGACAAACTGGAAACTGTCATATGCCTTCGCACTGGCAAGAGCAGGTTCCAGGCGGGCATGCTTCATTTCGATCAGTGAATCCGGATTGAGATTAAGCGATCCGTCCTCGTTGTAGACACCTTTTTCTTCGTCGATGATATTCTCGTACAACCGCACAGTCGCTTCGACAGAATCTGCGGCACTTACCCAATGGATCGTCCCCTTCGGTTTGCGCTCGTCGAATCCGCTCCCGCTCTTTGTCGCAGGGTCGTAGGTCGCGTGAACGACCGTCACACGTCCGTCCGCGTCTTTCTCGCATCCGGTGCAGGTCACAAAATAAGCGTTCATGAGGCGCACCTCGTTGCCGGGATAAAGCCTTCGGTATTTCTTGACAGGCTCCTCCATAAAATCATCGCGTTCGATGTACAGTTCCCTGCTGAAGGGGATCATACGCTCACCGAGTTCCTCGTTCTCCTTATTATTCTGGATCGGCAGCTCTTCAGTCTGCCCTTCGGGATAATTGTCGATCACAAGCTTGACAGGATCAATGACCGCCATCATACGGGGCTTTTTGAGCTTCAGATCCTCCCTTATACAATACTCGAGCATCGCGTAATCCGTCGAGGCATTGCTCTTGGAGATACCGCACATCTCAATGAAAGCGCGGATAGACTCCGGCGTAAATCCCCGCCTTCTCAGGCCGGCGATAGAGACCAGCCGCGGGTCATCCCAGCCATCAACGATCCCGTCTTCAACGAGCTTCTTGATATAGCGTTTCCCTGTGACAACATTTGTCAGATAAAGCTTTGCAAACTCGATCTGCCGCGGGCCCGGCACAAATCCGCATTCGCGCACGACCCATTCATACAGCGGTCTGTGATCCTCGAACTCGAGTGTGCAAAGAGAATGAGTGACTCCTTCAAATGCATCCTCCAGCGGATGAGCAAAATCGTACATCGGATAGATACACCAGGCGTCACCCTGTCTGTGGTGAGGGATATGCGCAACACGATACAATACGGGATCGCGCATATTAATGTTTGGAGAGGCCATGTCGATCCTGGCCCTGAGCACCATTGCGCCGTCTTCGATCTCTCCCGCTTTCATTTTCTCGAACAACGCGAGGTTTTCTTCAACAG
>OMSP01000166.1 GCA_900313775.1 uncultured Eubacteriales bacterium | reverse complement strand
CTCAGGGCGACCACCGGGTCGGAGCGGGATGCCTTTCTCGACGGGATGAATCCGCCTATCAAAGTCAGCGCGATCGAGAGCAGGATCAATGCAGCTATGGTCGAGAATTTCAGATACGGATGGAGATTGACGCCGTTGGTGGCGTGTTGGATGATGGCGTCGGCCGGGAATAGCAGAAGCCGCGCTATCGCGACGCCGAAGAGTCCGGCCAGCGCGCCTATGATCACTGTCTCCGCGTTGAAGACATTGCCGACATTGCGCTTGGAGGCACCCATCGCGCGCAGGATACCGATCTCCTTCTTGCGCTCGAGTACGCTGATATAGGTGATGACGCCGATCATGATCGATGAGACGACCAGGGAGATCGAGACGAAGGCGATCAGCATATAGCTGATAGCGTTGATGATGTCTGTGACCGAGTTCATCATCACGCCGACTATATCGGTGTAGGAGATGACTTTGTCATCCTCGCCGGCCTTCTCCATCCGCTTGTTATAGCGGTCGATGATCTTGACGATCTGATCTTTGGACTCGAAATCCTTCGGGAAGATCAGGATCTCCTCGGGACGGTCCTCCTCGGCATATCCCATTTTCTTCAAATTGTCATCATATGAGGCGGTCTCTGCAGACATCAGACTGCTCATCATGGCCTGCAGCTCTTTTTCGGTCATCTTGAATTTGATCGCGTTGGTGAATGCGTCCGGATCAAAGCTCATGGCATTTGAGATGCTCGCGCCCAGATTCTTCATGGAAGAGTTGAGCTGAGACCCGATGACCCGGCCCAGTTCCTTGGACAGATTTGAGGAGATCTTGTCCATGTCGTAGATATTGCCGAACGAAGCCATGATGAGCTTGGTGGCCTCATTGCTGCTCAGATAGTTGCGAAGCTCTTTTGTGGTGTCATCCGGATTGGTCAGACCGTTCGCCTTGGCGTAGGCGGGATAGCCGGCGGCAAGCGCCTGCCCCATGGCTTCGTAGTTGACCGCGTCGCCGTCAAACTCCGGCACCCCGTCGCCGTCCTTATCCTTAAATGCATCCTGTACATTGTCAAGGATGATCTTCTGTCCCGCATCGGAGCGCATATACCGGGCGATACCGCTGCTGAGCTTGTCGATATCGGCGCCGGGCTTATCCTTGGTATAGGCGCGGAAACCGCTCAGCAGATTATTGAGGAGCTTGTTCATCTCCTTGTCGGAATTCTTCTTCTGCGCGCCCTTGAGGATCGAGGAGACATTGACCTTGGACATATCGAAATTGCCGAACGCGTTCGGATCCATCTTGAGTTTCGACTGATCGAAGTTAAAAGCCCTGGTCATGGCGTCCCCGTCCACCGAGAAGAGCTTGCTCATGTCCATCGTGCCCTTGTCATCGTCGAAGCTGTTGCCGGTAAAGACATTTTTATCCGGGTCTTTCCGCTGGTCTTTGACGATCTCGCTCTCCGCCGACACTTCCCGGATGTGGTCGACCAGACGGGGCGAATAGTAGATCGTATTCTGCAACATCAGGACTTTGGCGCCTTTCTTCGGCCGGATGATACCGGAGATCACGAGATCCTCGCCGTCCTCGGCCAGTTTATCCGCCTTGCCGCCGTCCGAGGAAATATCTTTCCACAGCTTCAGATCCCTGTCATAGCTGTAGAGTGAGGCATTATTTACCAGTTTGAACGACACGTCCATGAGATCCTGATACTCGTAGGAATGTATCGTGGTATCCATGTCGATATCCTTGCCGGCCACAAAATCTTTGACGGCCTGATCCAGTTCGGCAGCGTCCTTCAAGCCCATCGAGGCGAGGGTAAGATCATTGAGTTTGTTGTCGTTGTAGAGTACGACGACCATCTCGTTGTAACGCTTGGGCCAATCGCCTGCGCAGAGCTCATACTGCGACTTGTAGAGCTTCTCGTTGTCAGGCAGCTGGTAGAATGTATTGCTGGACATCATGGCGGAGATCATCGGATTCTGCGAGACTTCCGCGCCGATCCCCATCGAGGTGAAGGTGGAGTCAGGGTTGACTTTGCGGTAAGCTCTCTTGGCGCCGCTCTTTTTCTCCTCCTCCGTGGTCTTTCGGTAGATCTGCGGATCGATATGATAGTTGTACTGGACAGCGGTCGCGTAGCGGTCCATCTTGCTGTCCTTGCTGTCGAGGAATCCTTTGAGGGAGGTCAGATCGTTGGAGTTCATCTGGGAGAACATCCCGGTCATGGTCTGGTACTCCTCGACCTCTGCCTCTTTCTTTTCGGAATCCTTCTTCTCTTTGTCCTCTTTCGGAGTATTGCCCGCGCCGAGCATCGAGGTGAAGTCAAAGGCGCTCTCCTCGATCTGGAGCGGATACTGTGTCAGCGTCTCGCGCTCGATATCGTCGATATAGCGGTTGACGCCGTTGGACAGCGCCTGGATCAGAGCAATGCCGATGATACCGATCGACCCGGCGATCGCGATCAGGATCGTTCGGGCTTTTTTGGTCAGGAGGTTGTTGCCTGACAGGCCGAGCGCGGTCTTAAATGACATCGAAGCCCTGCGCTTTTTGGGCGCGGCAGCCGCGTCTGCGGCGCCTGCTGCGGCTGCGGCAGTAACGGGCGGTTCATCCGTTGTTTCTCCGGCTGCGGCGGCACCGACAGGTTCGACCGCCGTCTCTTCATCCGCGGCAGCAGGCGTGTAAGGGTTCGAATCCCCTACGATCCTGCCGTCCTTCAGATTGACGATGCGGTTGGCGTATTTCTCCGCGAGCTCCGGATTGTGGGTGACCATGACGACCAGACGTTCGCGCGCGACCTCCTTGAGGAGATCCATGACCTGGAGGCTCGTCGTCGAATCCAGCGCGCCCGTCGGCTCGTCGGCCAGCAGGATATCCGGATCGTTGACCAGCGCACGCGCGATGGCGACACGCTGCATCTGTCCGCCGGAGAGTTCACCGGGTTTTTTATGGCTCTGGTCGCCTAGGCCGACCGCCTCCAGCACTTCCTGCGCCCGCTGTGCACCTTCCTGATTGCCGATGCCGGCGATAGTAAGGGCCAGCTGTACGTTTTTGAGGATCGTCTGATGGGGGATCAGGTTATAGTTCTGGAAGACGAAGCCGACTGAGTGATTGCGGTAGGTATCCCAGTCGCGGTCCTTATACTCTTTGGTCGAGACGCCGTCTATCAGCAGATCGCCCGAATCGTAGCGGTCGAGTCCGCCGATGATATTCAGGAGCGTCGTTTTGCCCGAGCCGCTGGGGCCGAGCACGGCGACGAATTCATTCTCGCGAAGAGACAGAGAGACACCGTCCAGCGCCTTCTGTACGAAATCGCCGGTCTTGTATTCTTTCCGGATGTCTCTGAGCTCCAACATTGAGATGATTATACCATATATGGCGCATAATAAACATAAGAAGTACTACTCGCCGAAAAACAAGTGTAAAAGTCCGTTTTTCCTTGACACTGCGCGGCCTCGGTGCTAATATAGCAGGGTACATGTTGACCGAGGATTCGGGAGCACACAGATGATCGTTAGCTTGATCAATATTAATCTCGTACTGGTAGGCATTATTCTGCTTCTGGTCATTAACGACTCACAAGTAAATAGTGCTGAAAGTCATGCACGCGTTTAAGGATCAAATACAGATCATCGACAGATACGAATAAATGCCTTGCGATCGACTTTTAGAAGTTGCGCAAGGCTTTTTAATGCAAATTCAGAAAGGAGTGATGAAATGGAATTGACCGGAGCCCAGATCCTAATGGAATGTCTTCAGGAGCAAGGCGTCGATACGATTTTCGGATATCCGGGAGGGACCATTCTGAATGTTTATGACGCGCTCTATGCCAGCAAGGGGATCAAGCATATCCTGACGGCACACGAGCAGGGGGCGGCGCACGCGGCTGACGGCTATGCACGCAGCACCGGCAAGGTGGGAGTATGCTTTTCGACTTCCGGACCGGGCGCGACCAATCTGATCACGGGTATCGCGACGGCGTATATGGATTCATCCGCAGTCGTTTTTATCTCCTGTAACGTGTCAGAGCCTCTGATCGGAAAGGATTCCTTCCAGGAAGTCGACAGCACCGGCATCACCCTGCCGATCACCAAGAGCAACTTCCTTGTCAGCGATGTGACACAGCTGGCGGATACGGTCCGCGCGGCCTTCGCGATCGCGCGCAGCGGCCGTCAGGGTCCCGTCTTCCTTGACATCCTGAAAAATGTTACCGCGGAGCTCGCAGAGTACGAGTTCGTGCCGCGCGAGGAGCACTGGAAGACCAGTAAGCTCGCGGCGCTGCTGTCGCGCTCAAGGAGCATGGAGATGAAGGCGCCCGAGGTGGACCACGGAGACATCGACATTCTGGTCGAGAAGATCAAAGAGTGCAAGAAGCCGCTCGTCATCTGCGGCGGCGGTGTCGTCAAGGCGAGAGCCCAGGCGGAGATAACGCAGTTTATCGAGACGATCGACTCTCCGGTCGCAGTGACCATCATGGGAGCCGGCGCAGTCAAGGGCCGCAACAAGCTCGTGACAGGCATGATCGGTATGCACGGATCGGAGGCATCCAATATGGCTTGCGACAACTGTGATCTGCTGATCGCGATCGGCTGCCGTTTCTCGGACCGTGTGGCTCTGGATCCGAAGACCTTCGCTGCCAATGCCTATATCGTACACATCGATATCGACCGAGCGGAGATCAACAAGAATGTCCGCACAGACCACCATGTCATCGGAGATGCAAAGGAAGTCCTGGTCGAGCTCAACGAGCGCGTGGAGCAAAAGGACAACAAAGAGTGGAAGGATTTCGTCTTCTCCTATCCGACGGAAGTCGGTTACGACAAAGTAGAGGGGATCCTCACACCGGATCAGGTCCTCGAGGCCATCGCCAAGCGTCTGCCGGAGGATACGATGGTCGCGACAGATGTAGGTCAGCACCAGATGTGGGCGATCCAGCATTTCCATTTCGATTATCCGGGACAGCTGATGACTTCCGGCGGATTCGGCGCGATGGGCTTCGGCCTGGGCGCGGCGATCGGCTCCAAGCTCGGCAATCCTGACAAGACGGTCATCCATATCACCGGCGACGGGAGTTTCCGCATGAACTGCAACGAGCTCGCAACCGAGGAATACTACAAGATCCCGATCATCACATTTATCTTCAACAACGGGACACTCGGTATGGTCCGCCAGTGGCAGCATCTGATCTACAACGAGCACTATTCGCAGACCGACCTCGACAGAGGACCGGACTTTGTCAAGCTCGCTGAGGCCTACGGTCTGGTCGGCACACGCGCGACCACCGTCGAAGAGCTGCATGCGGCGATCGACCTGGCACTTGAAAATGAAGCAAAAGGTATCGGATGTGTGATCGACTGCAAGATCGATATCGACGAGATGGTTCGTCCGATGGTCGAGGGCGGCGCGCGCATCACGAACTTCATAGTCAACTAAGGAGGGAGAGCGGTTATGGAGAAAAAAATGATACAGACACTGGCCGTACTTGTGGACAACGAGGCGGGCGTTCTCTCTCAGGTATCGAGACTGTTCTCGAGAAAAGGTTATAACATCGAGTCACTGGCCGTGGGTGCGACCGATGATCCGCACACTTCGCGTATCACGATCGATGTCGTGGCCGACGATGAGCACGGTGTATTGCTGGCCAACCAGCTGCGCAAGCTCTATCCGGTCCACTCGGTCAAGGTCCTCAATCAGGACAATTCTATCCACCGCGAGCTGCTGCTCATCAAGGTGAGGACCGAGACGAGCCAGGACCGCAACGATGTCATCCAGATCGCCAATATCTTCCGCGCGCAGATCGTCGATGTCGGTGTGGGCATGATCACGCTGGCCGTTATCGGCAAAGAGGACAAGAACCATGCCTTCGAGACGCTGCTCGAGGAGTTCGGCATCATGGAGATCGCCCGCACGGGCGATGTCTCCCTGGAGCGCGGCATGGCCACGATCAAGGACGACTCCAAGGAGAGAGGCGAGTTCGATTTAGGTAAAAACGTATTGTAAAGGGGATAAAACTATGAAATCAGAGCAAATCAAAGTCGGTGTTGACCGTGCCCCGAACCGCAGCCTTTTAGCTGCGCTGGGCCTGACTCCCGAGGAGATGGAACGCCCGATCGTCGGCGTGGTCAGCTCCTACAACGAGATCGTCCCGGGTCATATGAATATCGACAAGATCAGTGAAGCTGTCAAAGCGGGCGTACGCGCCGCGGGCGGCACCCCGATCGAGTTCCCGGCGATCGCGGTCTGCGACGGCATCGCGATGGGGCATATCGGCATGAAGTATTCACTGGTCACCCGCGACCTGATCGCGGATTCGACCGAGGCGATGGCGATCGCCCATCAGTTTGACGGGCTCGTCATGATCCCGAACTGCGACAAGAACGTACCCGGCCTGCTCATGGCGGCCGCGCGCGTCAATATCCCGACCATTTTCTGCTCGGGCGGACCGATGCTCGCCGGACATCTGGCCGACGGCAGGCGCACCTGCCTCTCCCATATGTTTGAGGCGGTCGGCGCTTATCACGCCGGCACGATCGACGAGGCGGGAGTCGAGGACTATGTCGAGAACGCCTGTCCGTCCTGCGGATCCTGCTCGGGTATGTACACGGCCAATTCGATGAACTGCCTTACCGAGGCGATCGGTATGGGACTGCCGGGCAACGGCACGATCCCGGCGCCGCTCTCAGCGCGCATCCGCCTGGCCAAGAAGGCCGGCATGCAGATCATGGAGCTCATCGAGAAGGATATCAAACCGCGTGACATCATGACCGAAGCCGCATTTCACAACGCGGAGACAGTCGATATGGCTCTCGGCTGCTCTACCAACACGATGCTCCATCTTCCGGCTATCGCGCATGAAGCCGGCGTGGAGATCGACCTGACGAAGGCCAACGAGATCAGCGCGAAGACCCCGAACCTCTGCCATCTGGCACCGTCGGGCAATACCTTCATGGAGGATCTCGAACAGGCCGGCGGCGTATACGCGGTCATGAAAGAGCTGACAAAGGGCGATCTGCTCGATCTCTCGGTGATGACTGTCACCGGTAAGACGATGGAGGAGAATATCGCCGGTGCCGTCAACCGCAATGAAGAGCTGATCCGTCCGTTCGAGGATCCGTTCTCGGCCGACGGAGGTATCGCAGTGCTGACCGGAAATCTGGCACCAGACGGATGCGTGGTCAAGCAGTCGGCAGTGGCGCCGGAGATGATGCAGCACACAGGTCCCGCGCGTGTCTTTGACAGCGAGGAGGATGCGATCAAGGTCATTTACGCCGGAGAGATCAAGCCGGGCGATGTCGTGGTCATCCGCTATGAGGGACCGAAGGGAGGTCCGGGCATGCGCGAGATGCTCAACCCGACATCCGCGATCTGCGGCATGGGTCTGGGCGAGTCAGTCGCGCTGATCACAGACGGACGCTTCTCGGGCGCGACCCGCGGAGCATCGATCGGTCATGTTTCCCCCGAGGGAGCCTCCGGCGGTAATATCGCGCTCGTGGAGGAGGGTGATGAGATCGCCATCGACATCACGAACAAGACGATCGAGCTGAAAGTCTCCGACGAGGAGCTGGCAAAGCGCCGTGCCGCGTGGACGGCTCCGGAGCCGAAGGTAAAGACAGGTTATCTCGCGCGCTACGCAAAGCTGGTATCCTCAGCTGATAAGGGCGCGATCCTCGAGATCTGACAGAAAGGGACATTATGGACAAGATCAAAATTTTTGACACGACACTGCGCGACGGCGAACAGTCACCGGGCTGCTCCATGAATCTTCAGGAGAAGCTCGAGGTCGCGAAGTGTCTCGAGAAGCTGGGCGTCGATGTCATCGAGGCCGGATTCGCCATCTCCGGTCCGCAGGACTTCGGCTCCGTTCAGGCGATATCACAGGCGGTTAAAAACGCCGAGGTCGCCTCGCTCTCCCGGGCGCTTGAAAAAGATATCGATGTCGCCTGGGACGCAGTGAAGGACGCGGTCTCTCCGCGCATTCACACCTTTATTGCGACTTCGCCTCTGCACATGGAGTACAAGCTCCGCATGAAGCCGGAGAAGGTCCTTGAGCAGGCCGGTGCGATGGTCGCCTACGCGAAGAAGTACTGCAACAATGTCGAGTTCTCGGCGGAGGACGCGACCAGGAGTGATCTCGACTTCCTGGTACGGATCACCGAGATTGCGATCGCCAACGGCGCGACAGTGATCAATCTCCCGGATACGGTCGGATATACGACTCCCTCCGAGATGGAGTATTTGATCAAATATGTGATGGAAAATGCCAAGGGCTCTGAGAAAGCGGAGTTCTCGGTCCACTGTCACAACGACCTGGGCATGGCGGTCGCCAATTCGCTGGCGGGTGTTCAGGGCGGTGCGCGTCAGATCGAGTGTACGATCAACGGCCTCGGCGAGCGCGCGGGCAACACCTCCATGGAGGAGGTCGTCATGGCGATCCGCACCCGCGCCGATATGTATGAGGCGGAGACCGGTATCAACACCAGAGAGATCTACAACGCGAGCCGTACTGTCTACAATATCATCGGACAGAACGCTCCGCTGAACAAACCGATCGTCGGCAAGAATGCATTCGCCCATGAGTCCGGCATCCATCAGCACGGCGTGCTCGCGAACAAGAAGACATATGAGATCATGACACCGGAGATCGTCGGTGTGCGCACGGAAAACATCGTGCTCGGCAAGCACTCCGGCCGTCATGCGTTCAAGAAGAGGACAGATGACCTCGGCTATCATCTGAGTGACGAAGAGGTCAACCGCTGCTTCGGCGAGTTCCAGCTCGTGGCCGATAAAAAGAAGACGGTCACCGACGCGGATCTCGAGGCGATCATAGCCCATCATGTCTCTGCGGACGAAATCACGGAGACAGAGGGTTACAAGCTCGACTGGTTCTCGGTGCACACGAGCAATTTCACGACTGCGACCTGTACGATCCATCTGAAGAAGGGCGAGGAGGAGTTCGAGGAAGTCAAGCTCGGCGACGGACCGATCGATGCGGCGTTCAATGCGATCGACGCAATCATTCAGCCGAAGGAACATGTCTTCAATACCTATCAGATCTCCTCGACTTCCGAGGGTACCGAGACGCTCGGCGCGGTCACGGTCAAACTCGAGAGAGAGGGACGGACTTATACCGGCCGCGGTCTTTCGACCGACGTGATCGAGGCTTCTATCGTGGCCTATCTGAAGGCTTTGAACCGCCTGATGGAAGAGGAGGGCTGATCTTATGGGAATGACTATGACACAAAAGATCATGGCCGCGCATGCGGGACTTGATTCCGTACAGGCCGGCGATCTGATCGAGGCGAAGCTCGACCTCGTGCTCGGCAACGATGTGACGACTCCGGTCGCGATCGGCGTCTTTGAGAAGGGCGGCTTTACCAAAGTATTCGATCCTGAGAAGATCGCGATCGTGCTCGATCACTACACGCCCTGCAAGGATATCGCCTCGGCGAATCTCTGTGCGACGGCACGCAGCTTTGCAAAAAAACACCATATCAAACATTTCTTCGATGTCGGCACGGTCGGCATCGAGCACGCGCTCCTTCCGGAGCAGGGTCTGGTCGGACCGGGACAAATGATCATCGGAGCCGACTCTCATACCTGCACCTACGGAGCGCTCGGCGCGTTCTCGACAGGTGTCGGCTCGACCGATATGGCGGCCGGCATGGCAGCAGGCGAGAACTGGTTCAAGGTTCCGGATGCGATCAAAGTTGAGCTGACCGGAAGCTTCAGGCCCTATGTCAGCGGCAAGGACGTTATCCTTCATCTGATCGGAGAGATCGGCGTGGACGGAGCGCTCTATCAGTCGCTGGAGTTTGCCGGCGAGGGAGTCGCTTCGCTCTCCATGGACGACCGGTTTACGATCTCCAATATGGCGATCGAGGCCGGCGCCAAGAACGGGATCTTCCCGGTCGACGAAAAGACGCGCGAGTATATCAAAGACCGCTTCGACGGCGAAGCAATGGTCTATGAGGCTGATGAGGACGCCCACTATGCGCGTACAGTCAACATCGATCTCTCGACTCTCGAACCGACGGTATCCTTACCGCACCTTCCCTCCAACACTAAACTGGTGCGTGAGGTCGCGGGCATGGAGATCGACCAGGTGGTCATCGGTTCCTGCACAAACGGCAGGATCTCCGATATGCGCGCGGCGCACGAGATCCTGAAAGGCAGGCAGGTAGCGGACGGCATCCGCTGTATCGTGATCCCGGCGACACAGGCTGTCTACCGCCAGTGTCTCGACGAGGGGATCATCGCAGACTTTATCGATGCAGGCTGTGCGGTATCGACACCGACCTGCGGGCCCTGCCTCGGCGGACATATGGGAGTCATGAGTGCCGGAGAGCGCGCGGTCGCGACGACCAACCGCAATTTTGTCGGCCGCATGGGCGATACGAAGAGCGAAGTCATTCTGGCCAATCCTGCAGTCGCGGCAGCG
>OMSP01000002.1 GCA_900313775.1 uncultured Eubacteriales bacterium | reverse complement strand
GCGACTGTGGCAGCAACGGTTCTGCCGGCGGCGGAAGCTGTCTGTGCTGCCTGTGCGGCGCGAACGACAGCGGTTGCGTTGTCATCTTCGGTCGAGAGCGTGTCTTCGCCGATCCTGTTCATCGCCTCATACTCGGCGATGATCTGGCGGATGATAGCCTCGATGAAATCCAAGAACTCATCTTCGTCTATTTCGATGTAGTCTTCATCAGAAGGCTCATCTGTGATGACGGGCTCTTCAGTGACGACGGGCTCTTCAGTCACGACGGGCTCCTCGTTGATGACGGGCTCTTCGTTGACGACAGGCTCTTCAGTGACGACGGGCTCCTCAGTCACGACAGGCTCCTCAGTCACGACAGGCTCTTCATCCTCTGCGGGATCATAAGGAATATAGTCCACGAAAGAGTTTTTGAAAGCGTTGTTGCCGACTTTTTCCAGATTCTTGAACCCTTTGACGGTCCCGCGGATATGAGAGCCGTTGAAAGCGTCCTTAAGGATCTGAGTGGTGCTGCCTGCGATACCTGAAAAGTCAACATCGGTTCCGGCGCTGTTGCCGGCGAATCCGTTAAAGGCGTTTCCGCCGATGATCTCAAGAGAACCGTTCTCCGGGAGAACAAGAGTGACATCCTTGCCTTTGGCTGCTCCCTTAAACGCTGACCAGGCGATCTTCTCCAGCGCGCTGCTGAGGGAAAGGTCAACATGGTTCAGGTTTTTGCACTCATAAAATGCCTGGTTCATGATCTCTTTGACCTGCGGGCATTTGGTGAAATCAAAATCTGCTAAAGATGAGCATCTGGCAAAGGCGCTCCAGCCGATCCTTACGATAGTCTCGCAGGGGATCACGGTCGTAAGCTTGGAAAAGCGGCCGAAGAGATCAGTCTGTGAACGATCCACTTTATAGCTGTCATCATAGAGCGGCTCGAATCCGGCCTTGTCATAGAGGGCTTTCCAGCCGATGCCTGTGATGCCTGACTCAAACACGACCTGATTGATCTTATCTTTCAGTGTGGCCTTGACTGACTGGCCGTCCTCGTTGAGCATATCGACGACTGCTTTGTCTTCTTCGGAATCGGACTCTGCCACGACGCTGAATACGAGCGTGTATGTGCCGTCTTTTTCATACTCATACCATGCAGTGGTCTTGCTGCTGTTTCCGTAGCCCCAGTTGCCTGTGGCCTTGCCGTATGCTGATTCCTCAGCAGCCGGCTCTTCCTCGGCGATATCTTCCGCAGGAGCTTCCGGCTCAGCGGTATTTTTGCTAACGGACTCCTTGGCAGGAGCTTCCGCCGTATCGTTGGCGTTTGTATTCTGTGCCGGCTCTGCTGCGACCGGCTGTACTTCGGGAGTCTCAACTTCTTTTTCTTCTTCGACTGCCACCGGCTCTGTCAGTTCGCTGGCATAGATAGATGCCGGCGCGATAGTGGTGACGCTTACGAGTGCCGCTAAAGCTGCAGCTGCTGTCATTTTGATCATCTTGAAGTTTTTCATGGTTTCCTCTCCTTTGAAATGTGAAACAGTTGTTTTCTGTGCTTTAAGTCTAACAACAGAAGCGTCATAAAAAGCGTCATAATTACGGGTAATTGAGGCAAAGAAAAACCGGCTTTTCATCTGATTCAAATGAAAAGCCGGCCTTTGGCGGTTTCGTTATGTGATTTCTATAAGGTGACTATTTGGTCAGGACCTCATGACCGGTCTCCGTTATGAGGACCATATATTCGATCTGGGCGGAGAGCAGGCCGTCGGCGGTGTAGACTGTCCAGCCGTTGTCTCGATCCACTGTATACTCGAAGGTACCCTCGTTGATCATCGGCTCGATCGTGAACATCATGCCTGGTGCGAGCACCATTTCGGTACCGCGGCGGGTGACATAGCTGACAAAGGGTTCTTCGTGGAACTCCAGTCCCACGCCGTGACCGCCGATATCGCGCACGACCTGATAGCCGTTAGTCTGCGCGTGAGTGTTGACGGCTTCGCCGATATCGCCCAAAAATCCCCAGGGCTTTGCCTGTTCGAGACCGAGTCTGACGCATTCCTCCGTCACCTGAATGAGCCTCTTTGCGTTTTCGGGCACCTCGCCGATCATAAACATCCGTGACGCGTCAGAAAAATACCCGTCTAAAATAGTAGAGACATCGACATTGACGATATCGCCCTCCTGCAGGATGTCGTCTTCGGAGGGGATCCCGTGACAGATCTGATCGTTGATCGACGTGCAGACGCTCTTCGGGAATCCCTCGTAGTTGAGGGGCGCCGGTATGCCGCCGTGATCGACAGTATAGGTATAGACGATGTCATCGATCTCCTGTGTGCTCATGCCGGGACGGATCTCGGCCGCGACCGCGTCGAGAACGGCAGTGTTCAGATCGGCGGAGAGCCGGATCTTCTCGATCTGCTCAGGTGTTTTGATGATCGAATGGTCAGGAATGATATGTCCCTGCATCTTCAGAAGATGCAGTTTTTCGTCAAAAGCCTTGTGACATTTTTTATACTTTTTTCCGCTCCCGCACCAGCAGGGTTTATTGGGTTCCATAGATACCTCCGAATGTTTCTTATATTATCAGTATATCATATTATTCGACAGCAGACCTGGCGCCGTTCTGCCTGTCAGCAGGCAGGTGCATCTCGCGTATAAGGAAATCTCTGAATTCCAGTGCCTTGTCAGAGAGGCGTTTCTCGCGCTTGAAACAGATCATCATCGGCCGGGCAAACCGCTTATCCAAAATCGGCAGCAGGCGGATCTTTTTATCCAAAGTGTATGCCTGTGCCTCCCCCTCCGGGACGAAGCCGACAGCCATGTTAGTGGAAATAAAACGGCGGTGAGCTCCGCGCGAATCGGCAAAGTTCTGAGAGTTCATGGGGATAGCCAGACTGGTGCAGATCCGGTAAGGGAATTCTATATGCTTTTCACCGCGCTTGAGAAATACGAAGTCCCTGTTTTTCATCAGCTCCGGGGAGGCGACGGCGCTTCTGGACAGAGGGCTGTCCGCGCTGACCGCGAAGAAGTAGTTCTCCTCCCCGATCCTGTATCCGGAAAACCTGGCATAGCGCGGTTCATCGGGATAGATCAGGATGTCGAAATCATTGATGTCCAGATGATCTATGTTTTCTATATCGCTGTTCAGTTCATACTGCAATGTCGGATACAGTTCTCTGAAGCGGGTCATATAGCGCACCAGATCTTTGATCTTACCTGCAAAGCCGATCTTGATCGTGGGGTTTTCACCGCTGGTCATCATCCTCATATCGGAGACAGCCTGTTCCATTTCGCGCAGAATCACCATGCAGCTGTCGAGAAAGCGGGCACCGGCAGGGTTGAGTGAGATGCGCTTTCCGTTGCGCACAAACAGAGGCATGCCGATCTCCTCCTCGAGCTTGAGGATGTTCTTCGAGAGAGAGGACTGGGACAGATGGAATACATCGGCGGCTTTGGAGATGTTTTCCAGCTGTGCCGTGGTGACAAAATATCGTAATTGCTGAAGGTTCATGGGGCCTCCTATATTCCTATAAGGAATAAAAAACGGCTTTTACGAGAATTGTTTCCGCTTGTTAGATGCGGCTAACAGCAGGGATTGTGCCATTATATGCGGTGTTTCCGCTGTTTTCATTATATGCTTTCTTATTCCAAAAAACAATATGCAAACACCTTTATGCGGTTTTTTCATTATATTAAGAAGATTTAAAATTACAGTGTATGAAACGGAAACCGGCTGTCAGAATCCCGTATAAAAG
>OMSP01000001.1 GCA_900313775.1 uncultured Eubacteriales bacterium | reverse complement strand
CGCGGTCGGAGTCGTGGTCAGCGTCATGATCGAAGAGCCGATGATCAGATAGATCAGGCGGATAGCGATAAAGATCGTCGTCGCAAGCCCCTCCTCCGTGATCCTCAGTTTCCAGATGCGGACCAGTGTGTCTCCGCCCTTGAGCATGAACAAATT
This sequence comes from uncultured Eubacteriales bacterium, assembly GCA_900313775.1. Classification (GTDB taxonomy): domain Bacteria; phylum Bacillota; class Clostridia; order Lachnospirales; family Lachnospiraceae; genus RUG842. The sequence continues at coordinate 1,895 of OMSP01000001.1, read as the reverse complement.
GAGTATCGCCGTCACGATCAGCAGGATCACGATTGCCTTGAGTCCCCGGATGACGAACCTGAAAGGTACCTTGGACGATTTGATCACAACGATCAGCCACAGTGTCGCCAGGATATATGTCATGACACTCCTGGTCAGAAACAGCGATATCAGAAACAGCAGTGTCGTGACCAGCTTGACTCTGGTATCCAGACGGTGTACCCAGCTGTCCGCTTTATAGTATTGTCCGATCGTAATATCCCTGATCATCGGTGCACTGCCTCTGTGATTATGTCTACTGCACGGTCAACGGTGAGTACTGTCTCATCGCCGACATCCATCCCCCGCTCTTTCAAAACATGCATCAGGTAAGTCACCTGGGGAACGAACAGGCCGATCTCATTCATCTCCTCTGTTCTCGAGAAGATCTCGGCCGGAGTTCCATCCATGATCAGATGCCCTCTGTTCATCACGAGCAGGCGGCTCGCGCAGCGGGCGACATCCTCCATACTGTGAGAGACAAGGATGACCGTCATCTTTGTCTTTTCATGAAGTGCTTTGATCTCATCCAAAAAGACTTCCCTGCCCTCCGGATCCAGACCCGCGGCAGGCTCATCCAGGATCAGGATCTTCGGATGCATCGCGAGGACACCTGCGATCGCCACACGCCTCTTCTGTCCGCCTGAGAGATCAAAGGGGGATTTGTCAAACAGATCCTCTCCCACGCCGACTAACTGCATCGCCTCTTTAGCCCGCGCTTTGGCCTCCTCATCTGTCAGGCCCTGATTCTTGGGACCATAGCAGACATCGGCCATGACCGTCGTTTCAAAGAGCTGGTGCTCGGGATACTGAAAGACCAGTCCGACCTCAAAACGAAGCTTGCGCAGATCATAGCCGTCAGAGTAGATCGAGGTCCCGTCGTAGCGGATATCTCCCTTTCCCGCTTTGAGCAGTCCATTTAAATGCTGGATCAGTGTTGACTTACCGGAACCGGTCTGACCGATCAGCCCGACAAACTGCCCTTCAGGAATAGAGAAAGTTACATCCGCGATCGTATAGTCTTCGGGATGATCCTTGTCGTATCCGTAATACACATGTGATAGCTCTAGATCCGGCATAATGCCTCCGCCAGCTCATCTGCTGTAAGTATCGAACGATCCAGAGGCACGCCTGCCCGGATCAGTCCGTCAACGATCTCGACCACCTGCGGCGGTATGAGACCGTATTTTCTGATCGTATCGATATCCGCAAATATCTCCTGCGGCGTTCCTTTCATCACGACATGACTGTGGTCCATCACATAGACCAGATCGGCCTCGACGGCCTCCTCCATATAGTGAGTGATCAGGACCACCGACAGACCCTGCGCCAGCAGATCGCGAATAGCCTGCATAACTTCCCGGCGGCCGCCCGGATCCAGCATAGCTGTCGGTTCGTCCATGATGACGCATTTGGGCTCCATGGCGAGGATCCCGGCTATCGAGAGACGCTGTTTCTGCCCGCCGGATAAGGCATTGGGAGACTCATAGCGGAACGGCTCCATCCCCATCCTCTTCAGGCAACGGTTTACCCGCGTCCATATCTCCTCAGTAGGAACACCGATATTCTCCGGCCCGAATCCGACATCCTCCTCGACGACCGTACCTACGATCTGATTGTCAGGATTCTGAAAGACCATGCCGGCACTCTGCCGGATCGCCCAGATGTCCTCCTCGCTCCGGGTGTCTTTACCGTCAACCCAGACTGTTCCGGCTGTCGGCAGAAGCAATGCGTTCATCTGCTTTGCCAGCGTCGACTTGCCCGAGCCGTTGCGTCCCAGGATCGTGACAAACTGCCCCGGTTTGACTGTCAGATCGACATCTTCCAGCGCGCGCAGTGTGCCGCTCTTATGTCCCTCTGTGTCGAAGGTGTCATAT
>OMSP01000037.1 GCA_900313775.1 uncultured Eubacteriales bacterium | reverse complement strand
GAACCTGGCGAAGCTTCCGGATGAAGAGTACGATCAGGATATCATGGGCGATTACAGTGGTGCCGGCGTTATCTTCGGCGCAACTGGAGGCGTTATGGAAGCTGCAGTCCGTACAGCATACTTTATCCTTGAGGGTAAAGAGATGGATCCGATCGAGCTTCATGCTGTCCGTGGTATGGCAGGTGTGAAGGAAGCGACTCTTCATGTTGCAGGCATGGATCTGAACATCTGTGTTGCAAGCGGCATGGCCAATGCAGCTCCGATCCTTGACGACATCCGTGCCGGCAAGAGCAAGTATCACTTCATCGAGATCATGTGCTGCCCGGGTGGCTGCATCAACGGCGGCGGACAGCCCTATGTGCGCCCGCAGCTCCTCCCGAACGAGGATCTCGATATCATCGATACCTATCGCGACAAGAGAGCACAGGCTCTGTATTCGGAAGATGAGAGACAGGCGATCCGTCAGTCTCACAACAATCCGCAGATCAAGGAACTCTATGATAAGTTCCTCGGCGAGCCGAATTCTCATAAGGCACACGAGCTGCTGCATACGACTTATGCGGCGCGCGAGCCGTTCAGAATCGAGGGTATCGATCTTGCCAAGTAAGACAGATCTCTTGAGAGACGAGTCTGAGGAGGCTGCCGCATTTGCGGCAGCCTCTTATTTGATATAGAATAATGATATGAAAACACAAAACAAAAACAGGCAAATGAACAGGGGGAAAAGCCATACCGGAAGTGCGCAGCTGACCATTCCGCAGGCCGTTATCATGCTGGTGATCTTTCTGGCGGTCCAGCTTGTCACGACACTGGTCGTAGCTTTTGTAATCGGTGAGGCAGGACTTGATGACAGCGCGATGACGGCCGTTGCAAGCGGATTGGCAGCGGTCATCAACACTGTGTGGATGACCTTTCATACCAGGCGCAGCGGCATCGATATTTGGGATAAATCACGTGCGATCGTCTATAGCGGTGAAAGCGGAAGAGGCATGAGGATAGCGGCAGCAGCGGCAGCGACTATACTGCTCGCAGTTTCTGCCAATATAGCTTTGAACGGTCTGGTGCAGCTTTCCGGCGTTATGGAGATCGATCCGCTCTACGCCCAGGTCTCCAAGGCAATGACGCAGGGTCCTTATCCGGTGCTGCTGATCGTTTTTGGTGTACTGGTGCCGGTCGCTGAGGAGATAGCTTTCCGCGGTATCTTTTACCGGGCCGTCAGACAGCGGCTGAAGGGAACAACACTGCCGATAATGATCGCCTCGCTGGGTTTTGCGATCTATCACGGCAATCTGACACAGGGACTTTACGCACTGTTTGTAGGCGTGCTGCTCTGTGTAGTCTGTGAGGCGGGAGGATTGATCTTTGCCATACTGCTGCATATCGGTATCAACCTGGCATCGCTGGCCGGCAGCCTGATCCCGGGTTATACGAGAGTGCTTGAAGAGCCGGTTGCTCACTGGCCTGCGATCGCGATATCCGCTGTGCTGACGATCGTTTTCCTGTTGGCGACACTCCGCCTTCTTCTCTATGTCAAAGTTTCCGGCAGAAGATAGCTTGCATTATTATCGAATGGATGATATACTTTCTTCGAGATTAGCACTCAATAGATGTAAGTGCTAACAAAAGAAGGAGATAAGAATATGACTGTACTGCCTGTATATAACAGAATACTTGTGCCTAACACTACGATCTATCTGCAGAGGGAGATCTACAGGATGCTCGCGGGAAAAGACCCGGTCGAGAACGAAAAGATCATCATGCTGGTAGAGAAGAAAAAACAAAACTGGGATGAGCTGACAGATGACAGCTTTTATCCGATAGGTATGACCGGGACGATCTCTGATCTCAGCAATGCGGAGTTTATTATTATATCCTCCGGGGAGAGGATCAATATCGAAAGCGTCCGCATTGTCAGTCCTTACAATATTGAACTTAATGTATCACGGCGCGCGGAGACCGATGACCTCAATGAGGAAGAGGAGAAGACCCGTCTTATAAAGATGAAGGAGCATCTGACGGCTTTCCTGTCTCATTTCCAGTGGGGCGCCATGCTTCAGAACTATATGTCACAGTGGGATTCGATCGGAGAGATCGGCTCCATGATCTCCACCTGGCTGCCCAATTCCAATGAGGAAAAATACGAGGTCCTGCGGGAAGATTCTAAAAAGCTCCGCACGGATATGCTCGAAAAGATGATCTACGAGTATCTCGAGATCGCTCAGCTCTCCGGTGAGGCGCAGAACAAGCAGGAAGAGGAGTATAAGAAAGTCTACCGCAAAAACGCCATTCAGAAACAGATGCAGTATCTGCAGGAAGAGATGGAAAAGATCGATCCGGAGAATGTCTCGGAACTGCAGCAGTTCGAAAAAAAGGTCAATGAAGCCGGCATGAACGCTGAGGCAGAAGCTGAGGCCAGAAAGATCATTGCGCGACTCAAACAGGAGCCGCAGGCCTCGGCGGAGACCGGGATGCTTTATGATTATCTCGATTTTCTGACTTCGCTTCCATGGAAAAAGGAGGAGATGACCGCGATCGATCTGGATGAAGCAAAAGAGGTTCTTGACTCAGACCATTTCGGGCTTAAAAAGGTCAAGAGCCGGATCATCGAACAGATCGCTGTCATGAATCTTCAGAAGAAGCAGTCCGGGTCGATCCTGCTCTTTGTCGGAGCACCCGGCACAGGCAAGACCAGTATCTGTCAGTCGATCGCCAAAGCACTGGACCGTAAATATGTGCGCGTCTCTCTGGGAGGAGCCAGAGACGAGGCGGATATCCGCGGCCACAGACGCACCTATATCGGCGCTATGGCAGGCCGGATCATGAACAGTATCCACAAGGCAGGCACGACGAATCCGGTGATGGTGTTGGATGAGGTGGATAAGCTCTATGCCTCCTACAACGGTGATCCGGCGAGTGCTCTTTTGGAGGTGCTTGATCCGGAGCAGAACTTCAGCTTCACTGACCACTATATGAATGTCCCCTACGATCTGTCGGATGTTATGTTTATATGTACAGCCAATACGACTGATACCATACCGGAACCGCTGTTAAACCGAATGGAGGTCATTCGATTCAACGGGTATTCGGAACTGGAGAAATACTCGATTGCCACAAAGCACCTCCTACCCAAAGTTATGGAAGCGACAGGAATCACGGACAGTGATCTGGCGGTGGAAGAGGAGGCAATGAAAAAGATTATCACCGACTTTACGATGGAGGGCGGTGTGCGCGGTCTTAAGAAGCGTATAGAGACTCTCTGCCGAAAGGCTGCGGTACAGATCGCCGGAGGCAGAGAAGAGACACTGACGGTCCGCGCCGAAGACCTGAGGGAATATCTGGATGACAAACCGGTCACCCATGAGCATATCCTGGAGAAGAAAAAACCGGGGATCGTCACAGGCCTGGCCTGGACGCAGGTCGGAGGAGAGATCCTTTTTGTCGAGACCATGATGACAAAGGGAAGCGGTAAGATCATAATCACCGGACAGCTCGGCGATGTCATGAAGGAATCTGCTCAGATCGCGGTGAGCCTGGTGAAATCGATGTATCCGGATAAAGCGGAGTGTTTTAAAGACAACGATCTGCACATCCACGTGCCGGCCGGTGCTGTTCCCAAGGACGGCCCGTCAGCCGGTGTGACGCTG
>OMSP01000252.1 GCA_900313775.1 uncultured Eubacteriales bacterium | reverse complement strand
GTACTCTGTTTCGTCGTCCCTGTGCTCTTCCAGAAATGCAATTAGATCGTGCACAACAGTTACGCCTTCCCTATCATACTCCGGGTCAATGGAAACAACAGTGATATATCTGTCTTTAAGTTTGCCCGGAAGATTGTCATAGGTAGTCTGCCCCATGACGATATTCTTGAACATAGTATTTTTTCTGAAGACCTTGAACTCTTCCTTGATGTGCCAAGGCATGACGCCCTTGTAGCCTATTCCACAGTTAGGGTCGACTGCAACAGAAAAACTTATCATAGAATGTATACCTTTCCTTTTTTGAGGTAATTGTTTTCAGATCCCCAGATCCAGAGCAAGCTGCGGTTTCATAGCTTTATAATTACGGATCTTGAAATCATCTATCGTGAACTCATAGAAATCGGTCTTATCCGTGTCGAGTATTATCTCAGGATCAGGTGTACCCGCCTCTTCTGCTGCAGCCTTCTCATCGTATCTGCGCAGCATCTCATGCGCGGCTTCCGTGTGGCGGTCATAGATCTGCTCGTTTGCTACGACATGGGTGAAAACTCCGGGCTTGTATCCTGTATGCTTTGCGATCATCATCTGAAGAGCTGCATACTGGATCTCGTTCATCCCGCCGGCTCCGCTGGCAGTAAGCATATCGCCGCTGCGCTGTACGAGCATCATATCAAGATACTCCCCACGGACATTCCAGATGGTCAGAAACGCACAGGGAGCCAGTCCCTTTGTCTCATGCAGGTCAGCCTCCTGCCAGAGTGAGACGACTTTTCTCCTGCCGTACGGATCTGTCTCGATATCTTTTATAAGGTTGTTGATCAGGTCATATCTGCTTACGGTAGCGCCGTATCTCTGTCCGATAGTGCCGTCACCGATATCCCACGGTCCCCACCAGTTGACTTTCATCTCTTCCATCTCAGCAATGACATTTGTGGGATGCTGGTAAATGACGAATATCTCACGGATAGCCGTCTTCCATGCCATAGGGCGAAGTGTACAGATTGGGAACTCCCCCTTGCTGAGATCATACTGCCTCGTAACATGATTGACGGAGAGAGTATGCGCAGGCGTACCGTCCGAATATTTCGGCCTTGGATTCACATCCAGGAAGCCGTCTGCAAGGACGTGCTCTATATCTGATTTCATATAACGATCGGCTTTATTCATAAATTGCTTCCTTTGTTTATTATTTCTGTATTTGTAAAGCTTTATATCCTATTCTGATATGACAAGTAGCGTCCCTGATCATTCAGTATTATCCGGTTATCTTTAACAACCGTCTTCCCGCCGATCAGGACGCGGGATATTCCTTCGGGGGGCATCGCGCAGCTCTCCGCATCATAGCCTGCACGGTCATTGATCGTATCGGGATCGAATATCACAAGGTCTGCATCAAAGCCTTCCCTGACCTGACCTTTTGTATACAGGTGAACTCTCTGCGCAGGCATAACAGTCATCTTTTTCAGCGCTTCCATCAGAGAAAGGACCTTTTCGTCCCTCGCGAGTTTTCCTAAAACCTTTGGGAAGGTTCCTGCTCCGCGTGGATGACCGACTCCTTCCATATATCCTCCGTCGCTTCCGACCATTACCAGCGGATGCCGGAAAGCATCGTATACCTCATCCATGTTCATCGCAAAGCAGACCACACCGTAATCAGGGTGCTCCCTCCGCTCATACTCAAACAGTTCACGGTCACAGCGCTTGCCCGCATTCTCTCCCATCCCTATCAGGATGCTTTCGTAAGGCCGTTTTTTCATCTGCTGTTCATCGAAAACAGCAGAGCCTATCAGTGTGCAGAAGGCATCATATGGGTAGCAGTCCGCCATGATATCCACGCCATCTGCCCTGGCCTGATCAAGGATTGTCAGTGTCTCCTGCATATAGCCAAAAGCTGAACAGCTCCCGATATGCGACATCTGCATAGGATATCCGGACAAGCGGGAGATCTCCACAAGTTCTCTGGTGGAATCCGGGGCATCCGCTCCGTCCGCGCGGAAGTGCACTGCCGTCAGGTAACCTTCCTCTTCCAACGCTGTCAGGAGTTCTACCGTCTCCTCTGTCGTGATTGCCGGATGGTATTCAAAGCCGCATGAAAGGCCTGCCGGATATACTGTTTTCCTCAGACGTGACAGCTCCAGTTTCATCCTGTCAAGCTGGGCCGGCGTTGTCCGCTGATACGGGTCTGTGATCCCGCTGAACTCGCGCAGTGAATTCTGTCCGATGAACATCATGAAGTTGCACGGTGCACCATCACGGTCCAGCCTTGCCTTGAAATCCTCGTTCGGGTACGCTATGACCCCGCAGTTTCCCGCTATCTCAGTGGTCACCCCCATGAGAAGTTCCCGCTCAGCCGTGAACGGGAAGATATCCGGCGCATCTTCATGGGCATGTATATTCAGAAAACCCGGAGCTACGATATGCCCGTCGGCATCTATCACTTCTCTTGTCTCTGCTGAAACACAGCCCACCTGTTCTATCACGCCTTCGTGTATCAGGACATCCGCTTCCCGGAAACAGTCTTTGTCAAAATCAGGCACAAGCCCGTTTACGATCTTTAAATCCTTCATTTTATATCCCTTGTAAAACTGATTGTTAACCTCATTGAGAGATCAAGCTTTATTGAGCACGATCGCATGTACGATAGCGGACAGATTCTCCGTCTGAAGCATAGGCGTAAAGTGTCCGCCTTCAAACTCGCTGTACCCCTTCTCCGGAGCAGTGATCCTTTCGTAATAGGCTCTTGTGACCGGCGTCATGACCGTGTAGTCCTTGTCCCCCATGATGATGTAGACAGGGACCTGATAATCTGTCCGTTCCAGAAGAGAGAATTTGTATCCCTCCGCCCTCATTCCGACTACAGCAGCGTAGTAGTTATAGTCTTCATACTCCTCGACGCTTTTGGGCTGAGAAGCGTAATAGCAATTGTAGTAGTCCTTAAGAGAATAATAAGGATTAAATATATAGGTTGCTATCAGGCTGACATCAGCATCAGACAGGGAATCAGAAGTGACATATTTAGAGTTTATCAGCCCTTGCTCATTGATCGCATCCAGCTGTTCTTCCAGAGTCATGCTGTCATACTGAGCCTGCTCAGTGATGATCCGTTCCGCAACTTCGCGCAATTCGGGATCATCCTTCGTCCATTCCAAAGCCGCCTCCTTGAAGGCGCGCTGGATCTCCAGCTGATCCACAGGCAGACTCAGGGCATAAAGTTCTTCATAGTATTCCGGATGATCCAGTACCAGATTCGCTCCAAGCGCCGCTCCAGAGGAAATACCCATGACAGAGATCTTATCCTTGCCCATCTCTTTTCGCAGATAATTTGTCAGCTCTATGGCATCACTGTATACCTCTTCATAGGTGACCTGAGTCCCCCACTGTTCAGGTCTCCAGCTGAGGCCGCAGGCCCGCTGATCCCAGTCTACGATCGTATAGATATCACTCAGCTTGCGAAGAACAGGGTAATCCAGGTCACTGGTGCATGATCCGGGGCCTCCGTGCAGAAACAGCAGCACAGGGTTGTCCGTATTCTGCCCGTATATGCTGATCCACTGCTGATCTCCGTTGATGTCTACATAACGGGTCTCATTTATTCCGCCCTTTGGCGTCCGCCTGTTGATCTGCTGCCCCACAAAGCGGACAGC
>OMSP01000033.1 GCA_900313775.1 uncultured Eubacteriales bacterium | reverse complement strand
CGTAAGCAAATTCAAGCAGCTCAGCCGCTTTTTCATATACACTGTCTTGTGTCCCCATAAGCAGCTGATCGGTGGGGGAAATATTCCCGATCATCACCATCTGATGAGCGGAAGTCTCCAGCATTTCTTTCATGTTCACCATCCAATCAACAGAGAACGCGGAAGCACCGAGCTGCCTGACCGTTTCATTCCGATCGCCGGCTTTGCCGCAGATATGAATAAAGAAAGGTCTCTTGTTCTCCAAATTCTCTTTATACTTATTGAACGCCGGAACAACGATATCCTTATACATCTGCAGTGAGATCATGTCACCGCTTCCGACCGGATCGCAGGACTGTACATAATCGGTGCCTGCTTCATAATAGAGATCGGTGAGGACAGAGATGCAGCGTACAGCAAAATCCAGCAGGTCATTGAGTTCGGGTTTCTTTTTTGCGATCAGTTTCATGACTTTTGCCGGTCCCATCAGCGTGCCGGCTGCGGTCAGCGGACCTGACAGATCCGTATACATCACTTTTTCTTCCCCATTGATCTTCTTGATTTCTCTGATCTGTTTCAGCACAGCAGTCACATACTTGTCCTGAAGAAATCTGTCTCGGATCTGTTCATTGGTCAGATCCGGAATGTCCTCAACTGATTTGATGCCTTCTTTTACTGTCACTGCTGCTCCGGGGACTGAAAAGTCTGCAAAACAGCCGAATGCGTGCGACCACGCCTGCCATATGGCATTGCCGGCACAAATAACATCGGATTTCAGCCGATTGTGCTGTTCCACAACAACCGCTGCACCGGCATCATCCAATGCATAAAGCTGGTCGAGGCTCAGATCCGCTTCTTTCAGAAACCAGGCGGTCGTATCAAGCGGATATACAACATTTCTGTCAACGGGCTCAAAAGCCAGCGTTGCCATAAATCTTTCTTTCGGAGACATATTCATGGGTGATCCTGCCTTTCCGGTCTGTTTTTTATTGAGGGTCCTTCTTGCCTCTTGCATTATCCCAGATAAACCCTGCTGCGGTAATTATTGCCACATAAACAACAAGCCCCAGCTTGGTGGTCATATCGGCCGATAAGATCATGTACACCATGATCGCGATTGCAGCGACCGGAACGATCTTATCAACAAAGATATTACCGTCTTTTGCTCTGTCTTTCAGATGTGCGATACATACGAGGATATAGGTGGCCGTTGAGAAGACTGCCATGAAATTGAAAAGATGGCTGATATTGCCGTAAGAAGCATATAACGCAGCGGCAAACCATAAAACGGAATAGAGGATCAGAGAAATATGAGGGCTCTGATATTTATTGACTTTGCCGAAAACTTCCGGCAGATATCCGTTCCTTCCCATATCGAAAAATCCTCTCGGGGCGATCGTTGCAAAGCAGATGAAACATCCGATGCAGGAGGCGAGGGTCGCGCAGGCGATAAGCGGACGCCCTGCGGCATATCCGATCATTTTAGCATAATCAGCAAGCACCATGCCGTTGGCGTTCCATTCATTGATGAGCTCTGATGTGACATTTGTCATTCCGGCTGTCCATAACCAGCATGTGACTGCATAAACAACACCGATACCGATCACACTGGCCGTAATGGCAAATTTTACGGACTTTGCGCCGCCTTTGATCTCCTCACCCATATAGGCCGCGCCTTCAAATCCAACAAAACACCATACACATACCAGTACCGCGAACATCAGATTCGTTATTCCGAAGGAAGGGACAAAAGCATGAGCGGAATTGGCCAGGATGTTTTCTACTTCAGCAGTCTGCATCGTCCATACGCGGATAGCAGGATAGATGATCAGGGCCATCTGTACAAACCAGATCGCGATGAGAGCCTTTGTGGAAAATTCTACGCCGCGCCATCCGAGGAAAAACACGGGAACAAGCAGTATGATCACACAGACAAATTTCGGAAGTCCGGTAAGATCATTCAAATATGATGAGAATACACCGCCGATGATCCCGGTGCAGATCATATTCCCGAAGAATAAAAAGGCTGTCACAAAACCGAGTTTGCTGCCGAAGGTATCCCGGACATAAGCGTACGCGCCACCGGCGCTGTTAAACCGTTCCGATAACCTCCCGAAACTGGATCCGACCATGACCAGAACGACCGTCGCGAGGATAAAAGCAAGCGCCACGGCTGTCCCTGAAAGAGACATAATGTCTCCCATGGATGCGGCAATACACATGACCGGAGCAGCCCCGGATATGCCCATGATCGTAACATCAAATTTGCTGACGGAATTGGCGTTCAGCTGTTGTTCTGAACTGTTTGAATGATTATCTGCCATGATTACTCCCTTTTTCTGAAAGCAGATCTTTACCGGTTCTATTTTT
>OMSP01000020.1 GCA_900313775.1 uncultured Eubacteriales bacterium | reverse complement strand
GCGGAGTGTTTTAAAGACAACGATCTGCACATCCACGTGCCGGCCGGTGCTGTTCCCAAGGACGGCCCGTCAGCCGGTGTGACGCTGACGACAGCGCTTGCTTCACTGGTGCAGGACAAGGCGGTCTCGCCCGAGATCGCTATGACCGGAGAGGTGTCGCTGCGAGGGGCTGTGACACCGATCGGCGGACTTCCGGAGAAACTGATGGCTGCGGTGCGTTCCGGTATACGCCGCGTGCTGATCCCGAAAGAGAACGAAGAGGATCTGCGCGATGTGCCGGAAGAGGTGAAAGATAAACTGACCATCGAGACAGTCGAGACAGTCGAAGAAGTCCTCGGCAAGACAGGAGTATTGTGATGAGGAAACAGGAACGGGCGCTGGAGACAGTCAGATTACTGGAGGAGGCCTATCCGATCGCACATTGTTCGCTGGATTATGATGACGCTTGGAAACTGCTGGTGAGTGTGAGGCTTGCCGCGCAGTGCACAGATGCGAGAGTCAACCAGATAACGCCGAAGCTTTATGAAAAATTTCCGAGTGTTGCGGCGCTGGCAGAGGCCGATGTTAATGAGATCGAAGAGATCGTGCGACCCTGTGGGCTGGGACGGTCCAAGGCACGAGATATCAAGGCTTGCATGGAGATGCTGCACGAAGAGTATCACGACAGGGTGCCGGATGAAATGGAAGAGCTTCTCAAGCTTCCGGGAGTCGGGCGGAAATCTGCCAATCTTATTCTCGGAGATGTCTTCGGTAAACCGGCGATGGTGACTGACACGCATTGTATCAGATTGTGTAATCGGATCGGGCTCGTCCATGATACAAAAGAACCTGTCAAGGTGGAGCGGGCGCTCTGGGATCTGATACCTCCTGAAAAAGGGAATGATCTGTGTCACCGCTTCGTACTGCACGGCCGCGATGTATGTACTGCCAGGACCAGGCCGCATTGCGATGTCTGCGTATTAAACGGTATTTGTCAGAAGAACGGAGTTAAATAATGAAGCGCAAAGTAAAACTGACAGCGGGGATCGTTGCGGGCACAGCAGCCGCACTGATCGCTGAGGCTGCGGTAGCTTTTCATGAGGGGATGCGCAAAGCCAATGCCAGACAGATGCGGCGTTTAAGTGACGAAGAAGAGATCGGAGCGGAGGATCTTGAGCTGATCAGGGAAGGTGCACAGTGGTTCAATGAGCAGCATGTGCGTGAAGTCAGCGTGACCTCCTATGACGGTTTGCTTTTGCGGGGACATTATCTTGCTCATCCCCATGCAAAACGTACGGTGATCGCGTTTCACGGTTATAAGACCTACGCTTTGTTTGAGTTTGGCGCCATGGTCCGGTTTTACTATGAAAACGGCTGCAACCTGCTGTTAGTTGAGCAGCGCGGGCATCTGGTCAGCGAGGGAGAGTATGTCGATTTCGGGATCCTGGCCCGGCATGATGTGATATCCTGGGTGCGCTATGTCAACAGTATAAACGGTACGGAACTCCCGGTCTTTCTCGCAGGCGTGTCCATGGGGGCCGCCACTGTCCTGATGGCTTCGGATATGCCGCTTCCGTCTAATGTCCGCGGTATCATTGACGACTGCGGTTACAGCGATACCTGGGAAGAAGTGAGCCATTTCGGAAGACTGTACCACACCTTTCCCAACAAACTTCTCATGCCGATCGTCAATCTCATGTGCCGGCTTATAGCAGGGTTCGATCTGAGAGACGCTTCTCCCAGGAGGTCTCTTGAGCGGACGCATCTGCCTGTGCTGATGATACACGGGACGGCGGATACGTTGGTTCCGATCCGAAGCAGCTATCAGAACTACTCATCATGCAAGTCACCCAAGCGACTGGTGCAGATCGAAGACGCGGAGCATGTCAAATGTTATTTCAAAGACCGCGCTGTTTATGAAGAGGAAGTGCTTTCGTTCTTCGAACGCTGTGGCGCATAAACACTGGGTCATCTCCGAAAATGTTACAAAAATGTTAATTTTTTGCGCCGAAAATGTTGCATTTTTTGCGTGACTGTTATATACTGCTTCATAGAGAAAGGATGGATCTCACTATGAAGAAATTCTGGCTTGGCTTTATAGCAGTTATCATGACAGTCGCAATGGTGGCAGGAACGGCATCTGCGGTCACGATTCAGGACCTTCAGAACGGTAAGGCAGCTGCCCAGAGCGAAGTGAACGCTTTGCAGCAGCAGTTGAACGGTGTTGTCAAAAAGCTGTCCGAGCTGGAGGATAAGCTCGTGGAAAAAGGACAGCAGATCGAGCAGGCAGAGAAAGACCTCAAGGCTGCGGAACAGCAGGAGAAGAAGCAGTATGAGGATATGAAGCTTCGCATCCAGTTCATGTACGAGGACGGAGACAAGTCCATGGTCGAGGAGCTGCTTGCAAACAATACCATCGCAGACGCGATGACTCAGGCGGAGTATATTTCAGAAGTTCATTCTTATGACCGCGATAAGCTGAACGAATATATCGCAACAAAAGAAAAGATTGCCAAGCTCAAGGCTGATCTGGAAGTACAGCAGGCGGAGCTGGAAAAGACGCAGAAAGATTTTTCCGCGAAGCAAAAAGAGCTGGACAGTATGATCGCCGAAAAGCAGGCTGTCGTAGCCGGATTTGATCAGATGATCGCTCAGGCTTATGCGGCAGCGGCAGCCCGGGCTGCAGCAGCTGCTGCGTCTCAAGGCGGCGGCGGGACCAGAAGCTACAGGTCTTCCGGTTCAAGGAGCGGTGGAGGTTCTTCCTACGCTACATATACCGGCGGAGCGAGCGGTTACTATGATGCGATCCTGAAGGCAGCTTACGGCTATCAGGGTACGGCATACAAATGGGGCGGTACCTCAAAAAAAGGTATCGATTGTTCAGGACTGGTCATGCAGGCGTATAAGGCTGCCGGCATCAGACTGCCGCATCAGTCGGGCGCGATCTATTCCGGAGGGAAGAAGGTCTCAAGTCCGAAAGCCGGAGATATCGTATGGGAACCGGGACATGTCGGCATCTATGTGGGTAACGGACAGATGATCAACGCCACACAGGACGGAGACACAGTCCGCGTTACAAAGGTCAAGAAAAATTCCAAGTATGTCAGATATTGACAGGAATCAATAAAAATAGTAATTTACATGGGGATGTATGGATAACAGTAAGGTGGGTGTCACGATGAAGAAAACATTGCGAACACTCATAGCATTATTGGCTGTGAGTGTTTTTCTATCTACTTCAGCTTTTGCTCTTCCTTCTTCCAAGGAGGCGCAGGAGAAGGTCGATGCTCTCAAAGAGAAGAAGAAGGCGACTCAGAATGAAGTGTCTTCTCTCCAGAAGAGACTGACCGATATCCTGGCCAAGCTCGATGAGCTGGAGATCGCTCTGGACAAGAAACAGAAGGAGATCGAAAAGGCGGAAGAGGAACTGGCTGAAGCCCAGGAAAAAGAAGAAGAGCAGTATGAGGACATGAAGTCCCGCATCGTCTATATGTACGAAGAGGGATCAGGTTCGGCGGAGCTGGAGAAGATCATCAATTCACAGTCCATCTCCGAAATGCTTTCCATCGTAGAGTATGCACAGAATCTGCATGACTATGACCGCAAGAAGCTCGATGAGCTGATCGCGACCAAGAAAAAGATCGAGCAGCTGGATCAGAAACTCAAGAAGCAGAAGGCTGAGATGGAAGATATGCAGTCTGAGTATAAGAAGCAGTCGGCAGCTCTTGACAGCATGATCGCAGAAAAGGGTAAGGAGATCGCCGATCTGGGCAAACAGATCCAGACAGCTGCTCAGGAAGTAGAGAAGGCAAAAGAACGTGAGGCCGAGGCAAGGCGCCGGGCAGCGGAGGAAGCGGCAGCCAGAGCGGCCGCAAACAATGGCGGCATCGGCCGTACGAATCAGGGCAACCGCGCGCAGCAGATATCTACTGCGCAGGCTAAGGCGGCGACAAAGAAAGCCCTTGCGACGGGATCCAATCCTCACGGTTCAGCTATCGTCGCGGCGGCCTACTCGCAGCTGGGGGTCCCCTATGTCTGGGGAGGCACGAGACCGGGGAAGGGTCTGGATTGTTCAGGACTGACACAGTATTGTTATCGCTGCGCCGGCATCAGTATTCCGCGTACCTCCAGTGCGCAGCTCGCTGCGGGAACTATTGTTTCAAATCCGTCCCCCGGCGATATCTGCTGGACACCGGGCCACGTTGCTATCTATATCGGCAACGGTCAGATGATCGAAGCGCAGCAGACGGGTGTGCCGGTCAAGATCTCGCGGGTTCGCGTGAGTTATTATGTACGTTTTTAAGTGATCACCACTTATTGATTAAACAGGCTGTCCTTCCGTAAGGATGTGGCAGCCTGTTTTTATTATATGTAAAAAATCTACTTGAAAAGACTGATAAATGAGTGTATAGTGAATACGATTTGCACAGTTGAACTTAAATTGGAAGGAAGATAATAATTATATGGCAAATTATCTCGTCATCGTGGAGTCCCCGACCAAGGTGACTTCTATCAAGAAATTTTTGGGAAGCCGCTATAAAGTGATGGCTTCTCAGGGACATGTCAGAGATCTCCCGAAGAGTCAGATCGGTATTGATCTGGACAATGATTATGAGCCGCATTATATCACGATCCGAGGCAAAGGTGACATCCTGGCGGCGCTTCGCAAGGAAGTAAAAAAGGCCGATAAGATTTATCTGGCCACTGACCCGGATCGTGAAGGAGAGGCGATAGCCTGGCACCTTAAGCACGCTTTGAGTCTGGATGACAAACAGACAAAGAGGGTCTCTTTTAATGAGATCACCAAGGATGCTGTCAAGGAATCGTTCTCTCATGCCCGGGATATTGATATGGACATGGTCGATGCTCAGCAGGCCCGACGCGCGCTTGACCGTGTGGTGGGATATGAGATCAGCCCTCTTCTTTGGGCAAAAGTCAAGCGGGGTCTGTCCGCAGGTCGCGTTCAGTCGGTCGCACTCAGGATCATCGCCGACAGGGAAGCGGAGATCGATGCATTTATTCCTGAGGAGTATTGGAACCTGGATGCATCTCTTTTGGCTGAGGGCGCCAGGAAGCCGTTCACGGCTGCTTTCACCGGTATGAAAGGTCAGAAAAAGACATTGACCAACGGGCAGGAAGTCAAAGATCTCACAGCCAGACTGAAAGATGCTGAGTTCATTATTTCTTCTATTAAAAAGAATGAGCGCACGCGCAAGGCGCCGACACCGTTCACTACAAGCACGATGCAGCAGGAAGCGTCCAGAGCTCTCGGTTTTTCTACTGCCAAGACAATGAGGATCGCACAGCAGCTGTATGAAGGCGTCAAGCTTAAAGGCAGCGGTACCGTAGGTCTGATCACCTATCTGCGTACAGATTCCATACGTATTTCTGACAATGCGCATAAAGCGGCGAATGAGTATATCCGTGAGCAGTATGGCGACGATTATGTCGGACATGCTGTGAGACGTGCAGCGGGAAAGAATGTCCAGGATGCGCATGAGGCGATCCGACCGACAGATATCACGCGATTGCCGGCTCAGATCAAAGAATACTTGTCGCGTGATCAGTTCCGCCTGTATCAGCTGATCTGGAAACGGTTTACGGCCAGCTGCATGAGCGACGCCCGATACGAGCAGACTGCACTTAAGATCGATGCGGATGATGCCTGGTTTTCTGCGACGACGATCAAACAGATCTTTGCCGGATTTACGACTGTCTATACAGCAGGATGCAAGGAGGAAAAGACCAATGAACTGCTGACGCAGCTTAAGGAAGGGCAGAAACTTGAGCTTAAGGGTTTCGAGAGTGAGCAGCATTTTACACAGCCGCCGCCTCATTACACAGAAGCTACACTTGTCCGTGCGCTCGAGGAGAACGGGATCGGACGGCCGAGTACCTATGCACCAACGATTTCAACGATCCTTGCACGGCGCTATATCACAAAAGAGAAGAAAAACCTCTATATCACCGAGATCGGTGAAGTGGTCAATGACATCATGTGCAAATCCTTCCCGGATGTAGTGGATATAGGATTCACTGCGGAGATGGAAGAGCAGCTCGATGAAGTTGCCGAGGGAAAACTTCCCTGGAAGGAGATCTTAAGACGCTATTGGCCACCTATTAAAAAGGAAGTGGAGAAGGCTCAGTCAGAGCTGGAACACGTGAAGATCGCCGATGAAGTGACAGATGTCATCTGTGAGAAATGCGGCCGGAACATGGTCATCAAATACGGCCCGCACGGTAAGTTCCTGGCCTGTCCGGGATTCCCGGAATGCCGCAACACCAAGCCCTATCTTGAGAGGATCGGTGTTGCATGTCCGCTCTGCGGCAAGGATGTGGTGCGCAAGAAGACCCGAAAAGGCCGCGTGTATTACGGATGTGAGAACAATCCGGAATGTGAGTTTATGTCCTGGCAGAAGCCGGTCGACAAGAAATGTCCGCAGTGCGGAGGCTATATGATCGAAAGAGGCAACAACCTGATCTGTCATGATCAGTCCTGCGGATACCGAGAAAAGAAGAGAAAGGAAGAGGCATAAGCCATGAGTGTCCAACTGCTGGATAAGACAAGAAGAATCAATAATCTGCTGCGTGATAACCGCAAGGAGAAAGTCTCCTTTATCGATATTTGTAAGATCCTCTCCGATGTGCTCGCGTCCAACACACTGGTGCTTTCCCGCAAGGGCAAGGTCCTTGGAAAGGGGAGTTTCCCGGAAGTGGAAGAACTGAAAGAGTACCTCGATGAGGAAGTAGGAGGATTGATCAACGGCGCGTTTAACAACCGTCTGCTGAGTGTCCTTTCGACTCAGGAGAATGTCAATCTCCTGACACTGGGATTTGCGGAGGGAGCCGCGGAGGGCTGTGCAGCCATGGTGACGCCGGTCTTTATCGGCGGAGAGCGTTTGGGGACGATCGTGTTCTACCGCAATGCACAGGTCTATGATATCGATGAGATCATCCTGGCGGAGTACGGCGCCACCGTCGTTGGTCTGGAGATGGTCCGTGCACTGTCCGAAGAAAATGCGGAAGAAGAACGCAAGGAGCGCGTGGTCGAAGGAGCCATGGAGGCATTGTCTCAGTCTGAACTTCGAGCAGTCAAGCATATCATTTCCGAGCTGGACGGTTATGAGGGGGTGCTGGTGGCCAGTAAGATCGCTGACCGCGTCGGTATTACCCGATCTGTGATCGTCAACGCACTCAGAAAACTTGAGAGCGCCGGTGTGATCATCTCGCGTTCTTCGGGAATGAAGGGAACATATATCCGGATCGTCAATGAATATCTGTTCGAAGCTCTGGACAAGATTGAGGAGGGCGCCTGATATGTATGAGGAAATGCCGGCCAGTATACGGGTAAAAGAGTGTTATCTGGAGGGAGCGCACCCGGATATGTCCGAGCATGCCTGCCGGGTACTCTCCTGTGAGCCGACAGAAGACGATATTACTCTGCTTCTGCTGGATGCTGAGTTGTCAGCCATCAGTCTGGACAGCATTTATCATTGCAGGATAGGAGAGGAGGAACCTGTTTACGCCACGCTGACATTTTACAGACGGTACCTCGATAAACAGGGGCATGTCATCTGTGCCAGGATCAACGATGGGTTCACAAAAAAACCGAAAGCCTGTTGACAAACAGCGGGCGCAGTGATATCTTATAGATAAGGCGATTAGCACTCTAACGTTTAGAGTGCTGACAATACAGAAAGAGTTAGTACAAGGAGGAAGAAAATGAAATTAGCACCTTTGGCAGACCGAGTGGTATTGAAGCAGTTAGCAGCGGAAGAGACGACCAAATCCGGTATCGTTATTCCCGGCAAAGAAAAAGAGCTGCCGCAGCAGGCTGAAGTAGTCGAAGTAGGCCCCGGCGGGATGGTGAACGGTGAAGAAGTCAAGATGGAAGTGAAGAAAGGTGATAAAGTCATCTATTCCAAATATGCCGGAACCGAAGTGGAACTCGGCGATGAGAAGCTGATCATTGTCCGTCAGGCGGATATTCTGGCGGTTTTAAAATAAGTTCATTCAAAGCTTTAAGATATAGAGGAGGCTGAAAATAATGGCAAAAGAGATCAAATACGGAGAAGAAGCAAGAGCGGCCCTGGAATCCGGCGTTAATCAGCTGGCGGATACCGTCCGCGTGACACTCGGACCGAAAGGCCGCAATGTAGTATTAAATAAATCTTTCGGATCACCGCTTATCACTAATGACGGCGTGACGATCGCCAAGGAGATCGAGCTGGAGGATGCCTTTGAGAACATGGGCGCACAGCTGATCCGTGAAGTGGCCAGCAAGACCAACGATGTGGCCGGTGACGGTACGACGACAGCGACGATCCTTGCACAGTCTATCGTGCATGAGGGAATGCGCAATCTGGCAGCAGGTGCCAATCCGATCATCCTCCGCAAGGGTATGAAGCAGGCAGTCGATGCGGCTGTCGAGGCTATCAGAAAACAGAGCAGCAAGGTGAAAGACAAGGATCAGATCGCAAGAGTCGCGGCTATTTCAGCAGGCGATGACAAAGTCGGTGAGATGATCGCTGACGCTATGGAGAAGGTCTCCGGTGACGGTGTCATCACGATCGAGGAGTCCAAGACCATGCAGACAGAACTCGATCTGGTCGACGGTATGCAGTTTGACCGCGGATATGTCTCTGCTTATATGGCGACAGATATGGAGAAGATGGAAGCAGTCCTTGAGGATCCCTATATCCTGATCACCGATAAGAAGATCTCCAATATCCAGGATATTCTTCCTCTGCTGGAAGAGATCGTAAAGCAGGGTGCCAAGCTCCTTATCATCGCTGAAGATGTCGAGGGTGAGGCTCTGACAACTCTGATCGTCAACAAGCTGCGCGGCACATTTAATGTCGTGGCAGTCAAGGCTCCGGGATACGGCGACCGCCGCAAGGAGATGCTCAAGGATATCGCGATCCTGACCGGCGGTCAGATGATCTCCGATGAATTGGGTCTGGATCTTAAGGAGACGACCATTGCCCAGCTCGGACGTGCGAAATCTGTCAAGGTCCGCAAGGATGATACAGTGATCGTCGACGGCGCGGGCAGCAAGGATGCGATCAAGGACCGCGCCTCTCAGCTCAAGAGCCAGCTTGAGACAACTACATCCAAGTTTGATAAAGAGAAGCTTCAGGAGCGCCTGGCGAAGCTCGCCGGCGGTGTGGCTGTCATTCGTGTCGGTGCTGCTACCGAGACAGAGATGAAGGAAGCCAAGCTCCGCATGGAAGACGCGCTCAACGCGACCAGAGCGGCTGTTGAGGAAGGTGTTGTCGCAGGCGGCGGCAGTGCTTATATCCACGCGGCCAAGGATGTGGAGAAGGTCGCCAAGAAGCTGGAAGGCGATGAGAAGACCGGTGCGATGATCCTTCTCAAGGCTCTCGAGTCTCCGCTGTACCATATCGCTCACAACGCAGGCCAGGACGGTTCGGTCGTTGTCAACAAAGTACAGTCCGAGAAGGCCGGTACGGGCTATGATGCTCTGACCGGAGAGTATGTCGACATGCTCGACGCCGGCATCCTTGATCCGGCCAAGGTCACTCGCTCTGCTCTGCAGAATGCGGCCAGCATCGCATCCAGCCTGCTGACCACTGAGTCCTGTGTAGCGGATATCAAAGACGATAACGCAGCCGCAGCTGCTGCAGCCGCAGCCGCAGGCGGTATGGGAGGAATGATGTAACCCATCATTAAGCGAATAAAGGAAAGCTCCGCGTGTGCTTGCACACAGCGGAGCTTTTTCTTTATGAGGGCAGTCCAATACGAGCGCGAAGTGGCGCGAAACGCCACGGGAGTGCGAGTGTTGGACAGGATCGCGCGAGCATGGAGTGCGAAGCGATCCATAATGATGGGATAACTGAAAAGCATCGGAGCGTAGTGAGTTGCAAATTGTTACAGCAATACGAGCGCGAAGTGGCGTAAGATGCAACGGGAGCGGGAGTGTTGGAAAGGATCGCGAGAGCACGAAGTGCGCAGCGATCCGCAATGATGGGTAAATGATCAGTGTTGGAGCGTAGTGAGTTGCAAATCGTCACAGCTATATTAGACTCTTATATAACACTGTCTTGACAGTTCACTGACCAACCCGCGAAGCTGGAGTCCCATGAGCGTCCGTGCGACCAAAGAGGTGTCCAGTCCAGTCATAAGCTCAAGTTCCGACAGTTTCACAGGAGTGAAAGAGAGGTAACGGTAGACAGATTCTTCTGTCTCAGACAGATCCCCGGGGATATCTCCGGTTTCGACGGCGGTTTTTGTGATCCCGGCTGTGCCACCCAGATCGCGAATCAACTGTTCCGGGGAAAGAATGATACGGGCACCTTGTGCGATCAGCCGGTGGCAGCCGCAGCTTAATGGGCTGTCGACAGGGCCCGGAAGGGCATATATGTCCCGTCCCTGCTCCAAGGCGAAGTCGGCTGTGATCAATGATCCGCTCTTTTCGCGGGCTTCTATGACAATGACGGCATCTGACAGCGCTGAGATCAGGCGATTGCGTTGAGGAAAGTGGTATTTGACCGGCTGCTCATAGAGAGGGTACTCGGAGAGTATCCCACCATGCTCTGTCAGCTTATCGTAGAGGACCTTGTGATGCTTGGGATAGCAGATGTTTGCTCCGCAGCCAAGGACGGCAAGAGAATAGCCTCCGCTGTCGAGAGCGGTCTGCTGCGCGAGTCCGTCCACACCGGAAGCCATGCCGCTGACGATTGAAAAGCCTGCTGATACAAGATTTTTTGTAAGTTCACGTGTCTGCTTCTTACCGTAAGGAGAACAGGCTCTGGCTCCAACGACAGAGACGGTTTTGCGTTCAGCAGGCGGAAGCGTCCCTTTGACAAAGACGGCAAAAGGCTGGTCATGGACTGTATCAAGGATCTGAGGATATTCCGGATCCTGCCAGGTGATCATGCGCACGCCCAGTGATTCCATCTGCTCATACTCTCTCTGAAGACAGGAAATCGGCTTTGCCCTGTTGATCATCGTTTTCTGCGGATCGGTTATCCAGGGTATCCGGCTGATCTCATCTGAGGAGAGACTGCAGAATTCCTCCAGGTCCGGAAAATGCTTTTTTATCTTTATCTTATAATGTCCCGGGAGATCCGTTATGGCGGCCAGCCAGTAATCGAAAATGGTATGTGATGACATGGTCTATCTCCTTATTCATCCCAGAAATGGCGGTCAATACCGCGGTACGTCAGTGCCTCACTCAGATGTTCGAGGGAGATCGTTTTCTGACCGTCAATATCGGCGATCGTCCTGGCAACGCGGAGGACCTTGTGGTAGGTCCGTGCGGAAAGAGACAGTCTCTCGTAGGCTTCGGCGAGAAGACGCTCGCCGGACCCGTCGATCGGACAGTATTTGTTGAGGAGCCGGGCAGGTATCTGCGCATTGTAAGAAATGGAGCTTCCGGCATAGCGGGAAAGTTGTATCTGATGCGCACCTGCAACGCTGGAGCGCATTTGGGCAGAAGAGCGCTCATTCTGATGGCTGGCCAGGTCGCTGTAAGCTACCTTGTCGACGGTAACACACAGATCCATTCGGTCGAGAAACGGCTGGGACAGCTTCTGACTGTAGCTCTTTAACTGGGTCGGTGTGCATTGACAGCGGGTACGGTCAGGGTAATTGCCGCAGGGGCAGGGATTCATTGCTGCCACCAGTACGAAGTCGGCCGGATACTCATAGATATGATTGCCGCTTCGTGTTATACGGATACGTTTGTCCTCAAGGGGCTCCCTGAGTGCCTCAAGGACCGGCTTCTGAAACTCAGCAAGTTCATCCAGAAACAGAACGCCTCCGTTTGCCAGAGAGATCTCACCGGGAAGCGGATAGACTCCCCCACCGATAACAGAGGCTTTTGTCGCTGTATGATGCACATCGCGAAACGGACGCGTCAGCATTGCGGGATGCTCGCCGTCCAGCAGACCGGCAATACTGTAGATCTTAGTCACTTCCAATCGCTCCCTGTCGGTCAGCTCAGGCAGGATCGATGGAATAGCGCGCGCGATCATCGTCTTGCCGCAGCCGGGAGGACCGATCATCAGCAGGTTGTGATGTCCGCTGGCTGCGATCTCGACAGCTCTCTTGACGCTCTCCTGACCGTGGATATCGGCATAGTCGATCGCGCAGGATACAGGTTGATCAGACGCAGTACTGTTATCAGAAACATACGGGGCCGGGAGATTACCGGTCTTTAACTGTTCGATCAGAGAGGTCAGTTTGTCAGCAGGACATACCTTGATATCCCTGATCAATGAAGCTTCAGCACAGTTGGCCGCAGGCAGCATGAAATGCGATATTCCCTTTTCCCTGGCGAAACTGACTATAGGCAGGATCCCGCGTATCGGGCGGATCGTTCCGTCCAAAGAAAGTTCTCCGCAGATCAAAAAAGTATCCTCAAATGGCAGAGGGCATTGGTCCAGCTTATTCAGGAGGGACAGAGCGATCGCAAGGTCATATCCTGTACCGGTCTTTCTCCTGTCAGCAGGAGAGAGGTTGACGATCATTTTCTTCGGAGGTATGGTCATTCCGCTGTTGCGGATAGCGCAGCGTATGCGCTCTGCACCCTCTTTGACTTCACCGGCCAGATTACCGACCAGATGGATGCCGGGAAGGCCGCCTGTTACGTCGGTCTCCACCTCGATCATATCGACGCTCAACCCCTGTATCGAGGCTGTCAGTATCTTTTGATGGCTCATAAACGTCCCTTCCGTACCGGCGGCGCGTCCGCGGTCTGTCAGGATGCGGGGAACGGGTCTGTGTGGAGAATGGACACGCCGCCTGTTCATAGTCTTATCATGAAACCTATGATAAAAACAGTCGATTTTTGTCGACATTTTTCGACAGTTTTCATCACGGGATGTTCGTTGACGCTCCTCTTTATATATGGTAGGCTGAATGAGTAACAGGCATGTTTCAGGAGGTGCATATGTTGGACGAAAAACAAAGAACAGAGTTAAAAAAACTGGCTCTTGAAATCAGGATTGCAGAGATCGAGGCCATTCATTCTCTGGGTGCCGGTCATGTGGGGGGCTCGCTTTCCATCACGGATGCCCTGGCGGTACTCTATGGTGCGATCATGAAATATGATCCGAAGGATCCTCAGGCGGAGGACCGTGACAAAGTGGTCTGCTCCAAGGGGCATGCCGGGCCGGCCCTTTACGCGACGCTTGCCGTAAAAGGGTTCTTTCCCTATGAGATGCTCAGTACTTTAAACCGTCCGGGAACCCATCTGCCCAGCCACTGTGACAAACTCCTGACACCGGGGATAGACGCGACTACCGGTTCTCTGGGACAGGGCACTTCTCAGGCAGTCGGCATGGCACTCGGTGATAAACTCAAAGGCCTGGATTGCCGGACGTTCCTTTTTGTCGGAGACGGTGAGGCCAATGAGGGACAGGTCTGGGAGGCGGCGATGTTTGCGGCCGCGAAGAAGGTCACCAACCTTGTCTGGATGATCGATGACAACAAGAAACAACTGGACGGCCGCACAAAAAGTGTTCTGGAACCCTTCGATTTCAGAGAGAAGATGGAAGCTTTCGGCTTTGACGCGGTGCGGATCGACGGCAATGATATCGACGCTCTGTATGAAGCGCTCAGCGTGAGGGCAAAGGACAAGCCGCGAGCGATCATACTGGATACGGTCAAGGGTGCCGGCATCAAAGATATAGAAGAAACTGAGGCCAACCATTCGCTGCCTATTTCTGATGAACAGTATGAGAAATGGACTAGCGGGCTGCGTGCCGAGCTGGCAGAGCTTGATTAGGAAGGGGTCAGGTATGAAGATCGTATATAACGGAGAAAAAGACAGAGCTTTTAAAGAATTGTTTTCCGAAAAGATCCCTGCTCTCTGTGAAGCGGATGACCGTGTCATCTATCTGGACGCGGATCTGATGAACTGCATCGGGACACTCGGCTGGGCGCTAGAGCACCCGGACCGCGCTATCGATTGCGGTATAGCGGAGGCCAATATGGTCGGCGTTGCGGCCGGGCTGTCCGCGGTGGGATTCAAGCCGATCGTACACAGCTTCGGCCCGTTTGCCTCGCGGCGCTGTTTTGATCAGGCCTATCTTTCCGGCGGATATGCTCACAATGCGATGACGATCATCGGCACGGATCCGGGAGTCTGTGCACAGCTTAACGGGGGTACCCACATGCCCTTTGAAGATATGGCGCTGTATCGCTCACTGCCCGGCGCAAATGTCATGGATATAGCCGACACAGTACAACTGTCCGATCTTCTTGATCAATGCGTTGATATGGAAGGTATCAAATATATCAGGGTTCCGCGCAAGCAGAACAAGAAGATATACGGGGACGGGAGTCATTTTGAGATCGGCAAGGGTGTCATCGTCAGAGAGGACGGCAAAGATTGCGCAGTCTTCGCCTGCGGTATCATGGTTGCCAAGGCTATGGAGGCGGCAGAAGTGCTGGCGCAGGAGGGGATCAGAGTGACAGTAGTCGATATGTTTTCTGTCAAACCGCTCGATGAGAAGCTGGTCACCGAGCTCGCCGAGGAATGCAAAGCTGTCGTGACGGCGGAGAATCACAATCGATACGGAGGACTGACAAGCGCTGTCAGCGAGTGCCTGAGCATGCATTGCCCGACACCGCTTAACTATGTGGCAGTAGAGGATGAGTTTGGCGAGGTCGGCCCACAGGATTATCTGGAGGAACGTTTCGGACTGACCACTGATCACGTGGTCCGGGCCGTGAAAGAAGCCATCGCCTGTAAGAAAGGATAAGCTCGATCATTTCATGATTCGTATGATCGGAAAACTGAAGAGAAACGCGGGATGGCTTCTGCTGACTCTCGCGCTTCTTTTTGTGCAGGCCTTCTGTGATCTGGCACTGCCGGGATACACGTCTGATATCGTCGATACCGGTATTCAGCAAAAAGGAGTGGAGGATGCCGTACCGCAGTCGATCCGTCCGGAATCGCTGAAGAGCATCCTGACCGTAGCGGAGGAAAAAGATGCGAAGGTCATCCGGGACTGTTATGTGCAGGATGGAAAGTTATTCTATCTTAGAGATCTGAGCAAAGAACAGAGGGAGGGACTCAGTGATATCATGGGTGCGTCCGAACTGTTCCTATCTTTTGCACAGGAGCAGGGGATCGATATCAACACTGTTCCGGAAGAACAGATCCGCGCGATGAAAAAAGGGACAGAAGAGAAACTGAAGGAATACCCTGAATCGATCGTTACACAGGCCGCAGTCCTTTATGTGCAGACAGAATATGAGGCACAGGGGATCGATCTGAACCATCTGCAGCGAGACTATCTGATACGTACCGGGGCGAAGATGCTCGGTCTGGCTTTGATCGGAATGGTAGCTGCAATTATCGTCACCCTCCTGTCCAGCCGTATTGCTGCGGCGCTGGCCCGCGATCTGAGACAGGAAGTCTATCGTCAGGTCCTTTCGTTCTCGGCATCTGAGATGAACCGGTTCTCCACAGCGTCTCTGATAACGCGGTGCACCAATGACATTCAGCAGGTCCAAAATGTCATGATGATGCTCTTCAGGATCGTGGTATTTGCGCCTGTTATGGCCATCGGAGCTCTCATCAAAGTGGCCAGGACCGGGTCCTATCTGCGTTGGATACTGGTAGTGGCTGTCGCTGCGGTGGCGGCTATGATTCTGCTGATCTTCGCGCTTGCGATGCCGCGCTTTAAAAAGCTGCAGATCAAAGTGGATAAGATCAACAGGATCGCACGCGAGATGCTTACAGGTGTTCCTGTTATCCGGGCGTTTTCCACGGAAAAACACGAGGAAGAGCGCTTTGATGAGGCGAATACGGATTTTTACAGAACCAATCTGTTCGTAAGCAGGCTCATGTCATTCATGTGGCCGTTTATGGCGCTGATCATGAATCTTGTGACGGTCCTGACTGTCTATTCCGGAGCAAGGGGGATCGATCTGGGCAGACTTCAGGTTGGCGATATGATGGCGTTTATGCAGTACGCGATGCATGTGATCATATCCTTCCTGTTCATCTCATCGATCGCGATCTTCATGCCGCGCGCCTCGGTTTCGGCCGGTCGTATCTTTGAAGTGCTCGACATGAAGAGCACTATCCGTGATCCGCTCGAACCGGGTATTGCGGACAGTTCACTCCGTGGTGAGATCGTCTTTGACGATGTCACTTTTGCCTATCCCGGTGCCGAGGAGACAGTTCTTGAGCATGTTTCATTCACAGCAAGAGAAGGCGAGACAGTCGCCATCATCGGAGGTACGGGCAGCGGTAAATCAACGCTCCTCAATCTTATTCCCCGCTTCTATGATGTGACTGAAGGTTCGATCAGGATCGACGGAGTCGATATTCGAGATCTGGCTCTGAAGGATCTAAGGGACAGACTGGGCTATATACCGCAGAAAGCAGTTCTGTTTTCCGGAACGATCGCGGAGAATCTCCGCTTCGGCAGAGAAGGTGCCGGTGAAGACGAGCTAAAGGCGGCGGTGGACATAGCTCAGGCAGGCGATTTTGTCTACGCGGACAATGACGGTCTGGAGGCGCGTATTGCCCAGGGAGGAGCCAATATCTCAGGCGGACAGAAGCAGCGTTTATCGATTGCACGCGCGATCGTCAAAAAGCCGGAGTTCTATCTGTTTGACGACAGTTTTTCGGCGCTTGATTTTAAGACAGATGCAGCTGTGCGCAAACGTCTCGGCACAGAATGCGCCGGCGTGACAAAGCTGATAGTGGCACAGCGAGTCTCCACGATCATGCACGCCGATATGATCCTTGTCCTTCATGACGGTAAGGTTATCGGAAAGGGTACGCATGAGGAATTAATGGCGGACTGCCCAACCTATCAGCAGATCGCTCATCTCCAGTTGAGAGGAGGTGAGAGCGCATGAGTGAGACTTCTGGACGCAGGCAGCGGGGTCCTATGAAGAGAGGCGGAGGCCCGGTCGAAAAGCCTCAGAATTTCAGACGTTCAGCCCTTCGCCTTCTCCGGTATATGAGTCGTTATAAGATCCCGATGATGTTTATGCTGCTGTGTTCAGCGGCGGGAACAGTCTTTGCCATCGCGGGGCCGCGTATCCTCGGTCAGGCGACTACGAAACTGTTCAAAGGACTGATCGCCAAGGTGGACGGGACGGGCGTGATCGATTTCGCCGGTATCAGCAGGATCCTGCTGACTGTACTCATATTGTATCTGATCAGTGCAGCTTTCCTTCTGGCGGAGGGGCTGATCATGGCCCATATCTCCAATGATGTCAGTTATCAGCTGCGCAGGGATATTGCGGCCAAGATAAACAAGATCCCGATGAGTTATTTTGAGAGACGTCCCTACGGCGATGTCCTTTCGCGGGTGACCAATGATGTCGATACACTGCAGCAGGGCGTCAATCAGAGCCTGACACAGCTGGTCTCATCGCTGGCTACGATCGTCGGAGTCTTTATCATGATGCTGATGATCAGCGTGCGTATGACGCTCGCAGTCATGCTCATGATTCCTTTGTCTGTGGTGACGGTCTCTGTCACCATGAGGCACTCGCAGAAGTACTTCAAGGCGCAGCAGGATTACCTGGGTGAAGTCAACGGACAGGTGGAGGAAGATTTTGCCGGGGAGAGCGTGATCAAAGCGTTCAACCGGGAAGAGAGGAGTATCCGGCGATTTGACGGGTCCAACGGAAAGCTGTATACCAGTGCCTGGAAGTCGCAGGCGATCTCCGGTGTAATGATGCCTCTTATGGTGGTGATCGGACATATGGGATATGTCGTTGTCGCTGTCCTCGGGAGCATCTTTGTAGTGCACGGTCTGATCCAGGTCGGAGATATTCAGGCAATGCTGCAGTATACGAGGAACTTCACGCAGCCGATCCAGCAGATCGGGCAGGTCCTCAACATGATGCAGTCGGCAGCGGCGGCAGCCGAGCGCGTATTTGAATTCCTGGATGAGGAAGAAGAAGATCAGACGGTTGAACAGGCAGTCGATCCGGAAGGTCTTCTCGGCAATGTCTGCTTTGATCATGTATCTTTCGGCTATCAGCCGGATAAGATCATCATCCATGATTTCTGCGCCGAGGTCAGAAACGGACAAAAGATCGCGATCGTCGGTCCCACAGGCGCCGGTAAGACTACGATGGTCAAGCTTCTGATGCGCTTCTACGATGTCAACAGCGGCTCCATATCGATCGACGGACATAATGTACGCGACTTCAACAGAAGTGAACTGCGTTCGCTTCTTGGCATGGTCCTTCAGGATACATGGCTGTTCGGAGGGACGATCATGGACAATATACGCTACGGTAAGCTGGACGCCACGGACGAAGAGGTCAGGGAAGCGGCCAGAGCAGCGCATGTCGATCATTTTATCATGCAGCAGCCGGACGGGTATGAGACTGTGATCAACGAGGAGATGAGCAATATCTCTCAGGGACAGAAACAGCTTCTGACGATCGCGCGGGCGATACTGGCGGACAACCAGATTCTGATCCTGGACGAGGCCACTTCCTCCGTGGACACCTGGACCGAAGTGCAGATACAAAAGGCGATGGACCGTCTGATGGAAGGGAGGACCAGTTTTATCATTGCCCACCGTCTGTCGACGATCCGAAATGCCGACATGATCCTTGTGATGAATGAGGGAGATATCATAGAGAAGGGTACACATGAGGAATTGCTGGCGCAGGGCGGGTTCTACAGTGATCTCTATTACAGTCAGTTTGAGACGGGAGAGGAGGAAACGGCTTGAAAGCGATAAATTTTCTCGTTTTCACACTCAATTATATTAATTGAGTAATCAATAATATATGCCATTTTTGTGGATTCGTTGATAAAACTGTTGATAACTGCCTGTTTTTGGGAAAAATAGGGAATATGATGTTTTTACAGCCTCTGGTAATGTATGAATTTCTTTCATAGTTTTTGTTAAATTATCTGACAATAACTTCAAAAAAGCCGATAAATTCGTTTTGGTGTTTGAATATTTATGGAAAAACGGCAGAAAATTCAAAAACATAAGCGGTGTTAAAGATTG